>NZ_LJFZ01000027.1:0-113271 GCF_001420875.1 Frankia sp. AvcI1
GAGCTCCAGCACCACTACGCGTTCCGGGCCTGGCTGAAGGCGGTCGACGTACACATCGACCAGGCCAGGATCGAGGCGTTGCGCGAGCCGTACGAGCGTGGCATCACGCCGAGCGCCACCCTGGCCACGAACGTGATCTCCGAGATCATCGTCAACACCGCGTACCGGGCTCTGTCCGCCTGGGTGCGTGAGCCCGTCCTGTCCGACCTGTTCCTGCGGGCGAGCCGCGACGAGGCCGGCCACGCCCGCGAATTCCTGTACTACCTGAAGCGGCGGCTCGAGCAGCACCCCGAGGAACTCACCTCGGTCCTGGAACGCATCCATTTCTATGCGACGAGCTCGCGGCTCAACCACCCGGTCGGGGTCTACAAGCATCAGCTCGTCGAGGAGATGCGGGGCTACGAGACCGTCGACGACGTGATCGACGTCTTCCTGCGGTTCTCGCCGCCGGACGCGCAGGACCGGCTCCAGGCCAAGCTGCGCCGCGCGCTCGGCAGCGCGCTCGGCCGGGACCTGACCCGGAACTCCGACATCCGACAGGCCCTCGCCGACTCCATGGCGTGACACCCCGGGCTTCGCCGGCCCGCCGGCGTGCCCCGGCCCCGCCGGCCGGCGGGGCCGGGGCACGCCCGTCGTCTCATCCGCATCGAACCGCCGATCGCACGATCCGAGGAGTCCCGATGTCGTCATCCCACGCCGAGATCGTCAACACGGTGACCGAGATCGTCGCCGGCGCGCTCCGCCTGCCCGCCGAGACCCTCGCCGCGGACCTCAACCTGCGGACGGTCGAGGGCACGGACTCGGTGAAGGTCCTGCTCGCNATCGCCCGGATCGAGCGCGAGTACAGCATCGAGATCGAGGACGAGGACGTCTTCACCCTGACCACGATCAACGACGTCGTCCGCATCGTGCAGGCGCAGCTCACCGAGACGACGGTCTGACGCCGAACCCGCCTCCCTGCCAGCCGGCCGCTTCCCCTCAGGTGCCGAGGGCGTCGAGGACCTCTGCGGCGGGGAGGGCGGCGAGCGCCGCCCCGGGCAGCCACAGTTTGGATCGGCGCAGGCCGGAGCCAACGACGACCCGGGGATGCTCCGCGACCGCGCGGTCGATCAGCAGCGGCCAGTCGGCGGGCAGCCCGACCGGGGTGATGCCGCCGTGCTCCATCCCGGTGCGGGAGACGGCCGTGTCCATCGGCGCGAACGACACCTTGCGGGCGGCCAGCCGGCGCCGGACCAGCCCGTTCACGTCCGCCCTTGTCGTCGCGAGGACGACGCACGCCGCGAGCGTGGTCTCGGCTCCGCGCCGGGCCGCGACGATCACACAGTTCGCCGAGTCGGCCGGCTCGACCCCGTAGCGCGCGCAGAACGCGGCCGTGTCGGCCACCTCTGGGTCGATCTGGGCCACCTCGACCCGCTCGACGGGCGGCGCGGACCCCGCGTCCGGCCAGGCCGCCAGCGCCGCCGCGGTCGCCGCCGCGAGCAGGTCCGGTCGGTGCAGGGCCGGCACCGGCTGGAGAACCTCGGTCATGCCAGCGAGCGTACGGCGCCGCCGCGGACCTCGATCCATCGACTCGTTCGCGCCGACGCGCCCCCGCGTGTGGTCCGCGGCGGCCGGTCGGAGGCGGTCCGGCGGAGGCCGCCGGGCGGCACGTCAGGACGCGTCGTCGTAGCCCTCGCGGAGGGCGAACCGGGTCAGCTCCACCCGGTTGCGGAGCTGGAGCTTCCCCAGCACGTTGTGCACATGGTTCTGCACGGTGCGATGCGAGACGCCGAGACGCGCCGCCGCGTCCCGGGCTGACAGGCCCTTCGCGATCAGGCGCAGCACCTCGATCTCCCGCGCCGTGAGCCGGGGGGTCGACGGCGTCGCGGTCACGTCGCGCTCCGCCCGCGACATCTCCCCCAGCACGAGCGCGGCGAGCCCCGCGCTGAAGACGGGGACACCGGCGGCCGTGCGACGCACGGCGTCGACGAGCTCCTCGGGCCGCGCCGACTTGACGACGTATCCCGACGCCCCGGCCTGCACCGCCGCGAGGACATCGCCCTGCTCGCCGGAGGCCGAGACGATCAGGACCGCGCCGCCGAACCCGCCGGCCGCCCCCGGACCGCGCAGGCCCCGGATCACCTCGACGCCCGAGCCGTCCGGGAGCATCAGATCGACAACGACGAGGTCGGGCCGGGTCGCGGCGACCACCCGCAGCGCCTGCGCCACCGAGCCGGCCGTGCCGACCACCGCGAACCCCGCCTGGTCCAGATCCCGACTCAACGCCTCCCGCCACAGGGGATGGTCGTCGACGACCACCACCCTCGCCGGTGGCCTGTCATCGTGGGACACGCAGCTCGACCTCCGTCCCCGCGCCGGGCCGGCTCGTCACGGTCACCGTGCCACCCAGCTCCCGCACGCGCCCCCGCACCGAGACCGCGAGCCCCAGCCGCCCCTCGGCGGCGGCCTGCTCCGGGCGCCCGGCCGCCATCCCCACCCCGTCGTCCCGGACGGTCACGACGACCCGGTCGCCGTCGTCCTCCACGAGCACCCAGGCCGACGCCCCGGGGCCGGCATGGCGGGCCACGTTGTCCACCGTGGCCTCGACCGCGGCGACGACCTCCCGCGCGCACTCGACGCCCAGGGGTACCGGCGCGCCCGGCGTCGCCACCGTCACCGCGCCCCGGCCCGGCGCCGCCGGTCGCGCCAGCCGGAGCAGCGGCTCCACCAGGTCCGCCGAGATCCCACTACCCGTCCGCGGCACCCTGCCACCCGACCTGCCGGTCGCCCTGCCCGCCGTTCTGCCCGCCGTTCTGCCCGCAGTTGTGCCGCCCGATCTGCCGCCCGACCTGCCACCAGCCGCGCCGGCCATGACCGGCGCGACGGCGGGCGTGCGCAGCAGCTCCCGCAGCGCCGCCTCCTGCTCGGCGGCCATCGCCGCCACCTCGGCCGCGGGCAGCCCCCGCGGCGCCTCCCGCGAGATCAGCGCGAGCGCCTGCAGAACGCCGTCGTGCACGCGGCGGGCCAGCCGCTCCCGCTCGGCGTCGCCGGCCCGCGCGGCCAGCAGGTCGGCGAGCGCCGTCTCCGCCACCAGCGCCGTGCGGCTCAGGTACCCGACGATCGTCCCGGACAGCAGGAACAGCACGGCCGTGCCGATCGAGGAGTCGTTGACCACGCCGCGTTCGACGAACGTCGCGATCGACAGCAGCAGGCCGGCGACCAGGCCGCCCGCCGTGCCGCCCAGCAGCGCCGCGCCGAGGACGCCGCCGGCCGACCACATCCCCGGCAGGACGTGGCCGGAGCGGGGACCCACCGGCAGGGTCAGGACGACCATCGCCGCGCAGAGCGTGACGTCCGCGGCGACGAGGACGGCCAGCAGCCGAGGGCGCCGGCCGTCGATGGCGGGCGCGAGCACCGACATGACCAGCGACCAGGCCGTCATCACGCCGAAGAGGGTGACGCCGAGCGCGGGCCGGTCGGCCTGCCCGAGGGTCTGGCCGACCAGGGCGACGGCGTAGGCGAGCGACACCCAGCGGTAGACCGTCAGGGACCGCCACAGCGCGCCCCGCACGCCGGCCGGTCCCTGTGGGATCCCCACCCGGCAAGTGTGACAGAAGGTGCACTCAGGACGGAATGAGTATCCGTACTCATGTCAGGACGCCGCAGCGGCCCGAGACTGATCCATATGTCGCCCACACCACCGCAGGCCAGGACCACGACCGTCTTCTTCGTCCAGGCGGCGCTGTCGTTCGCCGTGTCCCTGTGCGCCGTCACGTACGCGATCGCCCGGCTGCCCGGCGACTCCTGGATGCGCGCCTTCCTCTGGCTCGGCCTGCTCTACACCGTGACCTCGGCGTTCACCCTGGCCAAGTGNGTGCGCGACCAACAGGAGGCGGCCAGCGTCGTCAACCGGGTGGACCAGGTCCGGCTGGAGCGGCTCCTGGCGGAGTACGACCCGCTGAAGACGCCGGTCAGTCGCTGAGTCGACGCCGACCACGCCGACCACGCCGGCCGCGCCGGCCGGAACGCCGGACCGGCAGGCATGGTGGTGCCACGGCCCGCCGCCCGCGGGCGCCCCCACCGTCGGAGGTTCCCATGCCGAGCATTCCCGTCGACGACGGTGCGCGGGGCCGCGAACTGGTCGAACTGGTCGACCTGTCCGTGCCGATCGTCAGCGGGATGCCCGTGTACCCGGGGGATCCCGAGGTGGCCGTGGCGCCGGCGCTGCGCGCGGCCGAGGACGGCGTGAACGTGCAGCGCCTGCACCTGGGTTCGCAGTCGGGCACGCACGTCGACGCGCCCTGGCACATCGACGACGCCCTGCCCCGCCTCGACGAGCTGCCGCTGGACCGCTTCACCGGCCCGGCGGTGCTCATCGACGCGCGCGGACAGGCGGCGCAGGGGGCGATCGGGCCCGCCGCGCTCCCGGCGGGCCTGCGCCCCGGTGACGTCGTCCTGTTCGTGACCGGCTGGTCGGATCGCTGGGGGCACCCCGACTACCTGCGCCACCCCTACCTGGCGCCGGACACGGCCCGGGCGATCGCCGACGCCGGGGTGCGGACCGTCGGCATCGACGCCCTGAGCGTGGACCGCACCCCCGGGCCGGGCCAGGAGTTCAGCCTGGCGGCGCACCGGGTGCTGTGCGGCGCCGGCGCGGTGATCGCCGAGAACCTCACCGGCCTGGCGAGGCTGCTGCGGGCCCGGGCGCAGGGGCGGACGATCGAGATCTTCCTGTTTCCCCTGCCGCTCGCCGCGGCCGACGGCGCCCCGGCCCGCGCGGTGGCCCGGCTGGGCCCACTGCCCTGAGCGGGCTGGTTCGGCGCCGCTCGACGGGATGCTGNCGGCAGCTCAGTGGGATGCCGGGCCAGCGTGCCGCCCCAGCCCCNGCGCTCAGCTCCCGACGGCGTGGCGGCGCAGCAGCGGGTCGATGTCGCCGGGATTCTCGCCGGCCGGGTCGCCGGCCGCGGACCCGCCTGCCGGCGCCGCCTCCGGGGACGCGATCAGCCCGCCATGGGTGCCCGGCGGGTTGATCTGGACACGGCCGGGACGCGAGGTGGTCGGCCGGTTGGGGGGACGGACCGCCGGACGGGCGGTCATGCGTGCCGCCGCTGCCGCCCCGACGTCCCCGACGTCCCCGGCCTCCACCTCGACGTACTCGGCCCCGTGACCGGCAGCGTCGTGACCGGCACCGTCGTAACCGGCACCCTCGTAACCGGCACCGTCGTAACCGGCACCCTCGTAGTCGTAGCCGGCACCGTCATGACCGACGTGCGCTTCGGGGCCGGCGGATGGTGCGTAGCCGTAGAGGACCTTCGCGTGGCCGCCACTCNCCGGGCCGCCCGGCTCCTGCTCCTGCACGCTGGCTACGGCCGGGCTCTCGGGATGGGCTCCCCCGCCCGTCCAGTGGGTCGGTCCGGGCTGCTCGTCCTGCCCGGCGTCGTCGCGGTAGGCGTGCTGGGCGGCGATCAGACCGCCGAGGTCGATCGT
The DNA here is from genome assembly GCF_001420875.1 of Frankia sp. AvcI1. Classification (NCBI taxonomy): domain Bacteria; kingdom Bacillati; phylum Actinomycetota; class Actinomycetes; order Frankiales; family Frankiaceae; genus Frankia; species Frankia sp. AvcI1. The sequence goes on from NZ_LJFZ01000027.1 coordinate 5,467, forward strand.
CTCCGCCCGGGCATGCGCGAGCTCCTCGGGGGTCAGCTCCTCCGCCGGCTGGGGACGGCCGTGGTGGGAGCCGGCGCCCGAGCCGGTGTCCTGGGCGCCGGCGTCTCGCTCGTGGTACGCGAAGGAGGAGCCGACCGGCCGGCGGCGGCTGCGGGCGACCCGCTCGGCCTCGATCCGGCGCTCGATCGAGACCCGGGTGATCGCCAGCCGGCGCTCGACCTGGGCGGCGCGGCGCAGGTGAACGAGGTAACCGGCGAGCCCGAGATCGACCAGGAGCTGCACGGCGATCCACATCCCGCCGAACACGACGGCCAGCACGACGGTCACCGGGAACACCGCCGCCATCAGGGTCAGCCGCTGGCGGCGCACCCGCATCAGGGCCGCCCGCTCTGCGGCCACCCGGTGCAGCGCGATGGTGCGGCGGGAGTCGACCCGCTCGCCGCCGCGGACCGGGCCGTCGCCGCCGGCCGACACCGGGCCGCCCGAAGCCCCGGACCGCGCCGACGACCCCAGCCCACCCGCGGCCGTGGACCCGCCCGACGTACCGGGCCCTCCGGGAGTTCCCGGCCAGCCCAGGCTCGCCGGCCGGCCCGAAGCCGTAGGCCTGGCTGAAGCCGCCGGCCTGCCCGGAGCCGCCGGACCACTCGAAGCCGCCGGACCACTCGAAGCCGCCGACCTGTCGTCGGGGTCCCCAGGAGCGCCGGGGCGCGCGGACACCCGCGCCGCGTAGGAGTCCGGCGCGGCCTGCGCGCCGGTGATGGGATCGCGCGAACGGGGGGACTCCGCCTGCGACATACCCGTTCCTCTCACCCCGCCGAGACGTTCATGGTCACTGTCGAATCGATCGGGTTCGGCCTCGTCGTGGTCAGGTGGACGGCGGGAGAGCACCCGCATCGCCACCGTGAACCGCTCGGTGGAACGCTGCTCCGAGGCCGTGTCGTGGCGGCGCAGCCACATGGGGATCAGGACAAATCCCCACACCGCGACAATCGCCGCCCAGATCAGCGCGCTCACCGGAGCACCGCCGTCCGGCCGGAGTGGATCCCGCGATGCCGCGGCGCCGGAACCGGCACGATTCCCGCGCGGGAGGCCGAGCACGCACCGTCCGCGCCGGGCGCGGCGAGCGCGGCGAGCGCGGAGGTGCTGACCATGCGGGGCCTCTTCTCGACACCAGCGGATAGCGATTTCGCTGTTGACGCTAGTGAGCGAAATCCACGTGGTCACCGACCCGAACCCCGCGTGTCGCATCCGCAATCGGATGGGCGAGGGTCGTCCCACCGTCGTCTAACCGACCCCGAGCCCCCCGTGTGGGCTCGGCTTGGCATACGCAGGCACTCGCAGATAGCACCCGCCTCCAGCAGGTCGCTGCGAATGAGCTCGGGCGTGAGTGTCGGAACAACGCGCCGTGACGACGAGGGGCGGGCGTCCGCTTACCGACACCCGCCACCGAGCGGAGTGGAACTCGTCACCCCACCCACGGCATAACCCGGAAGCGGGCCCCCGATCCCGCTCCGGGCCACCGCGGATCGGGGCAGCTGGCGGCGGCTCACGCTCGCCGACGCCGGCGCGTCCGCGCGGGGCCGACCGCGAGCGGTCAGGGCCGGCTGTAGCGGCTCTCCCGCCAGCGGCGCACGAGCCCCTCGGGAACGTCCTCGGTCGTGAGCGCGAATCCGAGGTGGTCGCGGTAGTGCCCGTCGATGGAGAGATAGCGCCGGTGCAGGCCCTCCTCGCGGAAACCGAGCTTGGCCAGCACCCGCTGGCTGGCGGAGTTCTCGGGCCGCACATTGGCCTCGACGCGGTGCAGGCCGACCGGGCCGAAACAGTGGTNGACGACGAGCGCGAGGGCCGTCGGGGTGATGCCCCGCCCGGCGAAGCCGCTGTCCACCCAGTAGCCGACCTGCGCGCTGTTGAAGGCGCCGCGGACAATCGTCGACACCGTCACCTGGCCGACGAGCCGCCCGTGGAAAACGACCCCGAACGGCAACGCCATGCCGATCCGCGCCTGCTGACGCAGCCGGTGCAGCATCTGCCGGTACACCGAGATGGTCTGGCGCTGCGCCCAGGTCTCGCGGACCATGACGAGACCGGGCGGGGTCGCCTCCCACGGCGCCAGCCAGTCGGCGTTGCGCAGCCGCACCTCGACCCACGCGGAGGCGTCACGCAGCCGCAGCGGCCGCACCGTCACCGATCCCTCGGACAGCACCGCCGGCCAGCCCGGAGCCCGCACCATGGCGCCCTACTCCGCCGTCTCGGCGACGCCGGGCGCCCCCGTGTGGTCAGCGGCCGTCTGGTCAGCCGCCGTGTGGTCAGCCGCCGTGTGGTCGCCGGCGCCGCGGAGCTGGGCCACGGCGTGTCCGACCACCCCGGCAAGCACGCCCAGCCCGTCGCGGACGCCGCCCGTCGAACCCGGCAGGTTCACCACCAGCGTCGCCGCCGCGGTCCCGGCAAGCCCGCGGGAGAGCACCGCCGCGGGGACGGCGTCACGGCCGGCGGCCCGCAGCGCCTCGGCGAGTCCGGGGATCGGCCGTTCGATCACGTCCCCGGTCGCCTCGGGGGTGACGTCCCGCGGCCCGAGACCGGTCCCGCCGGTGGTGACGACCAGGTCGATCCCGTCGGCGACGGCGGCCCGCAGGGCGGCCGTGATCCGCTCCCGCTCGTCGGGGACGACCTGCGCCGGGCCGACCGCGAAGCCGAGCGCGGCCAGCCCGGTGACGAGCAGCGGCCCGGAGCGGTCCGGGTAGACGCCCCCGTACGCCCGGTCGGACACGGTGACGACCCGAGCTCGCGCTCCCGGCGGAGGGCTCGACGAGCCACTCACCGGACCGCCTCCGCCGGTCCCGCCGCCTCCGCCGGTCCCGCCGCCTCCGCCGGTCCCGCCGCCTCCGCCGGTCCCGCCGCCTCCGCCGGTCCCGCCGCCTCCGCCGCCTCCGCCGGTCCCGCCGGCGTGGTCGGCACGACCTCCCGGGAGGGCCCGGCGCGCCAGTCGCCGTGGCGCCCGCCCGTCTTGGCCAGCACCCGCACACCGGTCAGTTCCGCGCCGGGATCGACCGCCTTGACCATGTCGTGCAGGGTCAGTCCGGCCACGGTGACGGCGGTCAGCGCCTCCATCTCGACGCCGGTCCGGTCGGCCGTCCGCACGGTGGCGGTGATCTCCACCCCGTCGTCGCGGACGGTGAGGTCGACGGTGACCCCGGAGATCGCGATGGGATGGCACAGCGGGACGAGGTCCGGCGTGCGCTTCGCGCCCATGATCCCGGCGATCCGGGCGGTCCCGAGCGCGTCCCCCTTGGGCACCCCGGTGCCGCGCAGCAGCCCGACCACCTCCGGGGTGACCCGCAGCAGGCCGGTGGCGCTCGCCGTGCGGGCGGTGACGTCCTTGGCCGTGACGTCGACCATTCGGGCCGCGCCGTGCTCGTCGACGTGGGTGAGCCGGGCCGCGGTCATCGGGCGTTCGGCCCCGACGGTTCCGACGGCCCCACGCCCACGCCTGCGCCTGCGCCCGTGCCCGTGTCCGACCTGTCGGTCTCCGCCCAGCCCATGCCGGAGAGGATGGCGCCTGCGTCCCCGCCAAGCAACAGTGCCGGCAGCCGGGCGCCGGCCGGCACCTCCGTCATGTCCTCGGCGATGACCAGCAACGCCTGCGCGCCGGCCAGGGAGGTGAGCTGGTGGGAGCCCTGGCCGCCGGCCGGGCGGGCGACGGTGTCCGGGCCGGGCCGGCCGTCGACGTCGAGATGGTCGAGGACGACCCNCACGAACGTGCGCCGGCCGGGCTGGGAACGCAGCGCCGTGCCGACCGTCACGACGATCCGCGGCAGACCCGTGGCCNCCAGCCCGCGCATCCGGCGCAGGGCCGGGCGCACGAACAGCTCGAAGGAGACCAGCGCGCTGACCGGGTTGCCGGGCAACGTGAAGATCGGCACCCCGTCGACCAGGCCGAAGCCCTGCGGTTTGCCCGGCTGCATCGCCACTTGGTCGAACCGCACGCTGCCGGTCCCGGTGAGGACCTCCTTGACGACGTCGTAGGCGCCGACGCTGACCCCGCCGGTGGTCACCACCGCGTCGACCTCGCCCAGCACGCCGTGCAGGGCCTTGGCGAAGGCGTCGGGCTCGTCGGGCACGCCGGTCAGCCGGCGGACGATTGCGCCGGCCTCGCGGGCGGCGGCGGCGATGCCGTGACTGTTGGAGTCGACGATCTGCCCCGCGCCGAGCCGCGAGCCGACCTCGACGAGCTCGGTGCCCGTGGACAGCACCGCCACCCGGGGCCGCGGGTGCACCGGCGGGCGCGCCACGTTGACGGCGGCGAGCAGGCCGATCTGGGCCGAGCCGATGACCGTCCCCGCCGGCAGCACCAGCGCGCCGGGGGTGACATCCTCGCCGGCACGGCGGATGTGCAGCCCGCGGGCGGCGGGTCGGCGGACCGCGACCGATGCGCGCCCGCCGTCGGTCCACTCGAGTTGGACCACCGCGTCCGCTCCGCGGGGCAGCGGAGCGCCGGTCATGATCCGCACCGCCGTGCCGGGATCCAGCGGCGCCGGCGTGCCGGGCCCGGCCGGGATGTCGCCGACGACAGGCAGCGTGGTGGGGGCGTCGGCGGTGGCCGCGGCGACGTCGGCAGCCCGCACGGCGTAGCCGTCCATGGCCGAGTTGTCGAAGCTGGGCAGGGCCACCGTCGCCCGGACGTCGGCGGCGAGCACGCAGCCGTGGGCCTGTTCCAGCCCGGCGCGCCGGGGGCGGGTCGGCGCCACCTCCGCGAGAATCCGCTCCAGGTGTTCATCCACCGTCGTCATCGGCGCCCGTCCCCGTTCCTGTTGCCCTGTGATGCCGGCCCGGCGTGCCCGGCCGGCATCGTCCGGGCTACGGCCATCGGAGCCCGGACACCTTCACTGCATCGGCGGGCGGGCGGGTGCCACGCACCCGTCGACGTCCACCGATCCACGCCCGACCTGCGCGCCGATCGCGCCCGGGCCGATCCCGGGAGCGTTCCTGCCCACGCCGGAAGCGTCAAGGTTAGACGAATGCAACAAGGTCAATCAGAGGGAGGAAGGTCGGAGAAAGGCCCGTGAATTAGGACAAATTTCCCTTGGGTCCGCCGGCGGCGACGTACTCCTCGAGCCACGGATAGAGGTCGGGGCCCAGATCCGCCCGCTCGCAGGCGAGCCGGATGACCGCCTTGAGGTAGTCGATCCGGTCCCCGGTGTCGTAGCGCCGGCCCGTGAACACCACGCCGTGCACCGGCTGGGCGTCCGTGCCCCCGGCCACCGCGTTCAGCGCCAGCGTCCGCAGCGCGTCGGTGATCTGGATCTCCCCGCCTCGCCCGGGCTCGGTGCGCCGCAGCACCTCGAAGATCTCCGGGGCCAGGACGTAGCGGCCGATGATCGCCAGGTTGCTCGGCGCCTCCGCGACCGGCGGCTTCTCCACCAGGTCCAGGATGCGCACGATCCCGTACCGGTCGTCCGGCCCGGTGGGGACGGACTCCACGGTGGCGACGCCGTACATCGAGACCTNCTCCCGCGGGACCTCCATCAGCGCGATGACGCTGCCGCCGAAGCGGGCCTGCACCGCGAGCATCTCCGCCAGCAGCGGGTCGCGCTCGTCGATGAGATCGTCACCGAGCAGGACGGCGAAGGGCTCGTCGCCCACGTGCGCGGCCGCGCACAGGATGGCGTGACCGAGCCCCCGCGGCGAGGGCTGGCGGACCGAGTGCACCTCGGCCAGCTCCGCCGACGCGCGGACTCGGCGAAGGCGGGTCTCGTCGCCCTTGCGTTCGAGCGCGGCCTCGATGTCCNCCTCTCGATCAAAATGGTCCTCGATCGCCTTCTTGGTACGACTGGTGACAAGGAGGACGTCGCGCAGGCCGACCCGGGAGGCCTCCTCGACGACGTATTCGATAGCCGGCCTGTCGACGACCGGCAGCATCTCCTTGGGCACCGCCTTGGTGGCCGGCAGGAAGCGAGTGCCCAGACCCGCGGCCGGAATAACCGCCTTCGTCACTGGCATGGGGAAACCTTAGCCGGGTCGAAGTGCACGGGCACCGCGGCGGGCGCCTTCCACGGACGATGCACAGGTCGGGCGGTGTCCGTCCGGGTGCCGGGCGCCACCGGCCCGGCCACGACACCGCCGGCCCCGCGCGCCAAGCACCCACCCCGCCCACCCGCCGCCCACGGCTCCCACGATCCGGACGACCCGCCCGCTGCGGCTCGCGCGCCCCGTCCGCGGGCCGTGGAGCCCCGCCGGCGCCCCCGCGACCGCGGCCGCCGGTGTGACCCGTCGTGGCCGCGCGGGCCGGTGGCCTGCTCCGCCGCGCATCCCACGACATCATCCGAGGCCGAGGACCCCGGCAACCGCCCCTGCGGCGCCGACCTGCGGGAGGCTGAGCACGTGCAGGGAAAACACCCACCACCCGATCACCCGCGGGAGACGCCCGCCGCCGAGCCGCCGACCCGGCCGCCCGCCCTGCCACCCTCCCTGCCGCCGGCCCTGCACCCCGGCCTGCCGGTGGCCGGCGCGGTGCTCGGATCGGACGGTGACGCCGCGGCGGGCGGCTCCGCCAAGCAACGGCTGCGCGCCCGGCTGCTCGCCCAGCGGCGAGCCTCCCTGGCCCTGCGCCACGAGCCCTGGTCGTCGGCGGACACGGCGGTGCTGGCGACACGGATCCTGCAGATCCCCGAGATCACCGACGCCCGGTGCGTCGCGGCCTATGTGGGGCTGCCCGGCGAGCCCGATCTCGCCGACCTGCTGGCCCGGCTGCTCGCCCGCGGCACCCGGGTGCTGCTGCCGGTGGTGCGCGCCGATCTCGACCTCGACTTCCGCGAGTACGCCGGCACCCTGATCCCGGGCGCCCTGGGCACCCGGGAGCCACCCGCGGCGGCACCCTCGGGGGACCTTTCCGCGGCCGACGTCGTGATCATCCCGGCGCTCGCCGTCGATCGGGCGGGACGGCGACTCGGTCGGGGCGGCGGCTCCTACGACCGCGCGCTGCGCCGGGTCGCGCCCGACGTGCCCGTGATCGCCGTGCTCTACGACCAGGAGCTGCTCGATCTCGTCCCCACGGAGGAGCACGATCGCAGCGTGAAGATCATCGTCACGCCAAGTCGTACGCTACGGTGNGAACCGACCGACGGCACCCGGGAACATCCGAGNCCGTCCACGAGCTAAAGTTGGCAGTCGCCACTTCTGAGTGCCAGCTCCGGGAGGAGTACGTGNCTACCTACCAGTACCGCTGCACCGACTGCGGACGTGACCTTGAAGTCGTGCAGAGCTTCAGCGATGCGTCACTGACGGAGTGCCCGACCTGCGCCGGACGACTTCGTAAAGTGTTCGGTTCGGTGGGCGTGGTGTTCAAGGGCAGNGGCTTCTACAAGAACGACAGCCGGTCGAGCTCCGCCGGCGGTTCCACGCAGCACCGCCCGAAGGACACCGCGGACGCCGCGAGCACCAACGCCACCAGCTCCGCCGGCGGAAGCGACTCGTCGTCCAGCTCCGAGTCGTCCTCGGCCGCCACCGCGGCGAGCAGCAGCTCGTCCTCGTCGGCGCCCTCGACGTCGAGCACGGCCTCCAGCACCGCGGCGGCCTGACCGACCGACACACCTGCACCGTCCACCGAAGGCGTCCGGGCGCTCGTCGCCCCGGGCGCCTTCGGTATGCCCCGGGCGGCAACGACCCGGCGCCCCGCTGGACTCGGCGCCCCGCTGGACCACGCGCCCCGCCGGGCCAAGCACCCCGCCGGGCCGAGCACCCGCCTTCGCGCGACCGGTCCCGCACGACCGGCCCTCGGCGTCAGCCCACTGCCGGGTGGCGCACTGCGGTACGTCCCGCACGCTTGCCGGCACCGGAGCGGTACCCGATGCACCGCACCGCCCCCGGCGACCCGAACGAGACGAGGCCGGGGCTCCGCGTCGCCCTGACCGATGCCGATGCCGACGAGACCGGATGACGGGACCCACGGCGACGTGACCGATGCCGGAGCCGGGGCCGGAGGAGGCCGGGTCCGACGAAGCCGGGATCACGGGAGTCGACGGTCGCGGTCGCGCGGTCGGGCAGGCCCGACGAGTGCCACGTGGACGGGCGTCCCATGCCTGTCCGNCTCGCCTTCCCCCAGTGGTGACCGGCGACCGGCGCTCCGCTCAGATCGGAGCACCGCACACCGATGAACCGGGACGGGAGCGGACGTTCCGTTTCGTACAGCTCCCCGAAATGCGCTGTTAGTGCGATTCAGCACGGCTGCCAGGCATTTCCGTTCGCCTCCGGACGGCAGGTACCGCCGAAGCCGACGACGGCGACGGCCGCCGATCCGGACCGACTCCGGATCGGGTCACGCGCCCGCGCCGCCGTACCAGACACACCGCCTACTGTTTGCGGCGTCGATAGTGCTCCACGATCCAGGCGTCTACCTCTCGCTTGCNCCAAACTCGGGTGCCTTTGGCACCACTACCCGTCGGCGCGTTGATGACCTGCAAGGGTGCCGGAAACCGGGAGTCCTTGCGCGTCCAGTAGTCCACCGCCTGGCGAGTGATCTTGAGTTGGAACGCGATGTCCCCGATGCCGACCAACTGCTCACCGTCGTCCACGCGGAACATCGTAACCACTNTGCTCTTCCCCAAGAACCTCGCTAGGGTCTATTTTGCTGCGTAGCAAATTTACGGAGGAGGAAACTGATGCCCCCCACGCCACGCCGCGCCGATGAGGTCGGGGCGCTGTTAGACCGCGACGAGGACTACGACACCGATCCGATCGGGGATCCGCCGATCACGGTGAGCCGCTACCGGGCGTCGATCCGGGCGGTCCTGGATGTCCGGACGCCGGAGCCCGGGATCGTCGCTTCCGCGTGGTCCCAACGGGAGACGGACGCCTTCCTGGCGGGCAGCCGGGCTACCCTGCGGCTCGTCATCGAGGTGATCGGGCACGCCCTGGCCACGCCGCCACCCGCCCGCGGTGGTTCCAGCGGCGTAGATTGACCGTCGGCGCGCGGCCCGGATCCGGGTGGCCACCATCCCGTCCGGATCCGGGCCCCGCGCCCCCGGCCGGCGGCATTGCCGCAGCCGGCCCGGGCGCGTGAGCGGCCCGGGCATCGGGCCGAACAACGGCTCGCGGCTAACCCGTCAGCGGGACGCAGTCGGCGTCCCGTCGGCAATCGATTCAGCACCGACCTGCGGCCCCGACCGCGATCGCCGGTCCGGGACCGCGGCAACCAACAGGCCGCGCCACACGAGGGGAAGATCATGGGCGCCACTGAGCCGCGCGACGACGANGCGTTCGACGACGAACGGGAGATCGGATGGGGCGACGAGTCATTGTCCGAGGAAGACGACCCGGACATCGAGCGGCTCCTCGCCGATCTGCCGCCGCACCACGTCGAGCGCTGACCGCAGGCGACACCGCTGGTCACCGGCGCGGGCCACGAGGAGGAAAGCGCCGCGTCGGGCCGGCTTTCCCGGCACAATACCTCTACCGGTAGGTAAGCCCGACCGCCGTACCACGGCACCCGCGCCAGATCAGGCGAATTGCGGGTGCCGAGGCACGGTTTACCGCGTTGACCGCGCCCCCGGCACGCGCAATCCGTGGTCGGAGCTGGACTGCCCGCGGGAAGCAGGCGCCGAGCCGGCCTCGGGGCCACGGTGGACGCTCTCGAGCAGGCGGGCGAAGGCGGCCGGCGCCTCCAGGTGGGCTGCGTGTCCGCAACCGGGCACGACCCGGACCGTCAGCCCCAGCTTCTCCCGCAGGAGCAGGGCGGCACGATGGCGCACGGGCGGCGAGTCCGCCCCCACCGTGATGATCGTCGGGCAGATCCGCGCCGGCAGCGGCGGCGGCTCGAAGTCCAGGAACATCGCCAGGTCCCGAGCGACGGCGTCCGGGTCGGCCGGTGCGTCGGCGGAGCTCCACGCGGGCCCGTACAGCGCGCGGGCGAAGGGGACCACGCCGCCCTGGGCGAACGCGGCGGCCATCGGCGCGAGCAGCCCGGGCAGCAGCGACCCCACGGCCGGCTCGTGCAGCACGGCACCCGCCAGGGGCACGCCGGCGGCGAGGATCGCCAGCCCCAGCGTCGCGCCGCCGCTCACCCCGCCGTAGACGGCGCCGTCGAGCAGCGGCCGCAGCGCCACCAGTTCCGCGGCCAGACTCCCGGTGGACGGCCGGTCCGGGGCCTGCACCGGCCGGTCGCCGAGTTCTCGACGCACGTGCCGCCACACCGCCCCTGTCGTCGCCGTGCCGTGCACGAGCACGACGGGTGGCACCACCCCGGTCCCTCCTGCCGTGCCGGGCGTCCCGGCCGCCCTCGTCTCCGACATCACGGCCTCCCCGTTCCACGCATCGTCCCGTCGTCCATCACCGCGTCAGCCTCCGTCCCGTCCGTTGACCGAACCGTCCACGGACGGCCGTTAACGCGTCCGCAATCCCCGTCNCAGGAAAGTAACAACGAGCGCATTGATCGGAAACATTCGAATCCTTACCGTCCAATGCATGTACANGGCTCTGTATACAGCGCAGTATGCAACAGGGGCGTCAGGCCCGTCACGAGCGCCCTCGGCGACCGGCCGGGGACGGATGCCGACCGCCGCCGGGCGGCGGCACGGCCGAGGGGGGTGGCGCACCGTCGACGTCGATGTCGGATGCTCGACTGTATGACTCCCTCGCCGACCCCGAGGTCCACCGCCGCCGGCAACCTTCGCGACCAGGCATATGTCGCACTGCGTCGACGACTGATGTCCGGGGAGTTCTCCTTTCGGGACCGGCTTGCCGAGGAACGCCTCGCCGCCCTGCTCGGAGTCTCGCGCACCCCCATCCGGGAGGCCCTGACCCGGCTGGCCGGCGACGGCCTGGTGGAGAAACGGCAGGACGGCGGCTACTACCCGGCCGAGCCCGACCTCGGCGCNCTGCGCGACCTCTACGAGATCCGGGTCACGCTGGAGCTGCGCGGGCTGCAGCGCGCGGTGGAGTCCGGCACCGCGCACGACCCGGCGATGTTGGAGCCGTTGCGGGACACCTGGCGCGCCCTGCGCGACGATCAGCCGGCCCCCGATCCGGCTTTCGTCGTCCTGGACGAGGAATTCCACATCACCCTCAGCCGCGCGTCGGGAAACGCGGAACTCGCGCACATGTTGGACGCAATAAATGCTCGGATACGCCCCGTTCGGATGCATGACTTCGTTACCGCCGACCGGGTTGAACTGACGATCAGCCAACATCTCGGGATCGTCGAGAGGGTGCTCGCCGGCGATCTCGAGGGCAGCGTCGCCGCCCTGCGCCAGCACGTCGGCGAGTCCATGGACGTCGTCGAGAAGCGGGCGGCCCGGGCGATCACGCAGATGGTGCTCAACCGCAGCCGCGCCTCGGGGATCAGGAGCTGACCGCGCCGGCGGCGGACGCCCACCAGCACGACCGATCACCGTCGGCTCGCACGAGGAGGACCGTCATGACCGCCGCAACCTCAGCCCCCACCGGTCTGGACCCCGAAGCCCCGGCAGGCGCCGAAGCGCCCGCCGGCGCCGAAGGCCCCGCCGGCACCGAAGGCCCCGCCGTCGTGACTCGGCCCGCCGTCACGGCCGGCCCTCCCCTGCCCAACCCGGTCCGGCTGGCCGCCGCCGGGGACCTGCGGATCGGGCCTGTCGTCGCGAACCCCTATGCCTGGCCCTACGACGGTTCGTTCAGCCCGGCGACGACCGCCGTCATCAACATCGACTGGCAGGTCGACTTCTGNGGCCCGGGCGGCTACGTGGACGCGATGGGCTACGACCTCGGGCTGACCCGCGCCGGCCTCGCCCCCACCGCGGCACTGCTGGCCGCGCTGCGCCCGCTGGGCTTCCTCATCGTGCACACCCNGGAAGGACATCGCCCGGACCTGTCGGACTGCCCGCCGAACAAGCTGTGGCGCTCGAAGCAGATCGGCGCCGGCATCGGGGATCGGGGCCCGCGCGGGCGAATCCTCACGCGCGGCGAGCCCGGCTGGGAGATCGTGCCCGAGGTCGCGCCGCTGCCGGGCGAGATCGTGATCGACAAGCCGGGCAAGGGCTCCTTCTANGCGACCGACCTGGACCTCGTGCTGCGCCGGCACGGCATCACCCACATCATCCTGACCGGCATCACCACCGACGTGTGCGTCCACACGACGATGCGGGACGCCAACGACCNCGGGTACGAGTGCCTGCTGCTGTCCGACTGCACCGGGGCCACGGATCCCAGCAACCACGCGGCCGCGCTGCACATGGTGACGATGCAGGGTGGCGTCTTCGGCTCGGTGGCGACCTCGGACGCCGTGCGTACTGCGGTCACCGCGGCCACCGCCGCGGTCTGAGCCTCGTCCCGCTCCATGGTCATCGACGCTCCCTCCCCCGACCCGACCAGTACGGCCCCCGCACCATCCACCGCCCACCCAGGACGCGCCCACTCCGATCGGACCATCCCCACCCAGGACCTGCACACCTCGGACCTGCGGGCCCCGAACCCGCAGGCCCCGAACCCGTCGGACCCGTACCTGGACGCCCTCCGCCTGGACGCCCCGAATCTGCAGGCCGCGGTGCTGTTGGNGGGGTACCGCAGCGGCCGGCTGCGGGTGTCCGAGGTGATCGCCGCCGTCTACGACCGGATCGAGGCCCGCGGGGACGACGCGGTGTGGATTTCGAGATTCCCCCGGGCCCAGGCACTGGCCCGGGCTGNGACGCTGGACGCGCAGCGGGATGCCCTGTTCGGACCACCCCCGGCCGCCGCCGACAGCGCCCACCCCCTGGGCGGCGAGGGAAGCCCGGTCGGGCCGGACCCTGACCCGATCGGGTCAGGAGACGCCACGCCGGACCTGCCTGCCCTGTTCGGGCTGCCCTTCGCCGTCAAGGACAACATCGACGTCGCCGGGCTCCCGACCACGGCCGGCTGCCCGGGCTTCGCCTACGAGCCGGCCGAGGACGCCCCGGCCGTCGCCGCGCTGCTCGCCGCCGGGGCCGTCTGCGTGGGCAAGACGAACCTCGACCAGTTCGCGACCGGCCTGTCCGGGGTGCGCTCGCCCTACGGCACACCGGTGTCGCCGTTCGACTCCGCCCTGATCGCCGGCGGGTCGAGTTCCGGCTCCGGAGTGGCGGTCGCGGTCGGCCTCGTGACCTTCGCGGTCGGCACCGACACCGCGGGCTCCGGCCGGGTGCCGGCGGCGCTGACCAACGTCGTCGGGCTCAAGCCCTCCCGCGGCCTGGTGAGCACCCGCGGTCTGGTCCCGGCCTGCCGGTCGTTGGACTGCCTGAGCGTCTTCGCCCTCAGCGTGGCGGACGCGCGCCTGGCCCTGTCGGTCATGAACGGCTACGACGCCGCCGACCCCTACTCGCGCAGGCTCCCCCTCATGCCTGCGGCGGACGCCAGGCCGGCCCCGGCGTCCAGGTCAACGTCGGCGTCGGCGTCGGCGTCGGCGTCGGCGTCGTTGGTCCCGCCCGAGCAGGGGGCGGGCGGGACCGACGATCATCCGTCGCGCCCCCCACACGGGCTACGGGTCGGGGTGGCCAGGCCGGAGCAGCTCACCTTCTTCGGCGACCGGGGGGCCCGAGCGGTCTACGAGGACGGGCTACGACTGATCCGCGGAACCGGCGCGCGGACCGGGGAGATCGATCTGGAGCCGTTCCTGGCGGCGGGTGCGCTGCTGTACGGCGGGCCCTGGCTGGCGGAGCGGTTCGCCTCGGTGGGTGAGTTCGTGACCGCCCGGCCGGACGACGTGCATCCGGTCATCCGCACCGTGCTCGAGCCGGGCGCGTCGATCACCGGGGTGGAGGCGTTCCGGGGCCTGACCCGGCTGCGCGCCCTGCGCCGCCAGGCCGACGAGATCTGGCGGGACATCGACGTGCTGGTCCTGCCGACCGTGCCCACGACCTACCCGGTCGAGGCCGTTGCGGCCGACCCGATCGGTCTGAACGCCAGGCTCGGCCGGTACACCACCTTCGTCAATCTGCTTGATCTGGCCGCCATCGCGATTCCGATCGGCTTCGCCGACGGACTCCCGCACGGGCTGACCCTCATCGCCCCCGCGGGCCGGGACGAGTTCCTCGCGGACCTCGCGTCGCGCCTGCACGCCCGGACGGGCCTGCCGGTCGGAGCCACCGGCCACGCCCTGGCCAGGTCGGGCGCCCCGGCACGGTCGGCCACGCCAGCACAGTCGGCCACGCCAGCACAGTCGGCCACGCCAGCACGGTCGGGGCCCGCCGGCCCGCCGGGCACACCTACCGGTTTCCTGGACCTCGCCGTGGTCGGCGCGCACATGAGTGGGCTGCCACTGAACGGCGAGCTGACCCGACTCGGCGCGGTGCTGNTGCGACACGACCGCACCCTGCCCCGGTACCGGCTCTATGCCCTGCCGGGCCCGCAGCCGCACCGTCCCGGCCTGCTGCGGGTGAACACCGGCGGCGCGGCGATCGACGCCGAGGTGTGGCGGCTGCCGCTCGCCGCGGCCGGTGGCTTCCTGCTCGGCGTGCCGTCTCCGCTGGCGATCGGGACCCTCGACCTCGCCGGCGGCCCCACCCTGGGCTTCCTGTGCGAGTCGGCGGCGGTGGACGGCGCGCTGGACATCACCGCCCTCGGCGGCTGGCGGCCGTATCTGGCCCGACCCCGGACGGAGACAACGCCTTCACAGGTACCGTAGGGGGGTACCGGTCATCGTGGGGGAAGGCGTTGCGGATGCACGGCTACACCAACACCAAGGACGAGTACACCGCCCGGTTGCNCCGGATCGAGGGGCAGGTCCGCGGCCTCCAACGCATGATCGCCGAGGACAAGTACTGCATCGACATCCTGACCCAGGTCTCGGCCGCGACCCGGGCCCTGCAGTCGGTCGCCCTCGGGCTGCTGGAGGACCATCTCGCGCACTGCGTGGCCCACGCGGCGGCGGAGGGCGGCCCCGTCGCCGACGAGAAGCTGCGGGAGGCGTCCGCCGCGATCGCTCGGCTCATCCGGTCCTGACGGCCTCCCCGCCTCCCCGTCTTGACTGGCTTGACCGCACGCCGTGCCTCCGCGCCGGGGCTTGCGTGCGGGCCCGCGCCAGGCCCGTGCCTGGCCGGAGCCGAGACCGTTCGAAGCCGTCAGCGCAGGCGGTTCCCCGACCGGTCACCCGGCCGGCTGCCCACGGTCCCCCAGCGCATCCACCAGGTTCGACAGCGCGGGCAGGGCGGTGAGGATCGCCGTCCGGTCGGCCTCGACCAGCCGGGCCAGCGCCGCGCCGAGGCGTCGCTCATGGGCACGCTGCCAGCCGGACAGGGCTGCCGCCCCGGCCGGGGTGAGCCGCAGCAGCGCCGCCCGCCGATCCGCCGGGTCACGCTCACGGTGCAGGTAGCCGGCGTCGGCGAGCTGCTGCACCAGCGTCGAGACGCTGTTCGGGGCGAGCCGCAGACGCCCGGCGAGCTCACCGACGCGGGTGCCGTCCGCCTCGGCCAGGCACTGCAGGAGCTCGACCTGCGCCATCGGCAGGGCCTCCCACGAGTACTCGGTACGGATGCTCGCCCGCAGCACCCGACGCAGCCGGGTGACGACCTCGGTGAGTCGGCGCACGTCCCAGTCGGGGCCGGTCGGGGTCTCGCCGGCCGTCGACGAGGGGCGGACGGCCGAGCCGTCGGCGACGCCGGGCTCGACGGATCCTCCGGTCATCGGGTCCGCGCCGTGGCGACCCCGCCGTGCACGGCGGGGGGGAAACGCCGCTCCATCATGGTTGGCATTGTTGTTGTCCGTTCCACGCCGACGACACCACCGGTATCCGGGGCCTCGATCCCGCAGGTTACGCCCCGCGGTGACGGCGGCGGCACATCGCGACCATGGATCGGCCCACACCGGGACCCGCCGTGGCCACGAGGTAGCGTCGGTGAGGTGACGGACGCCGCCTCACCGGCCCCGGGTGCCGCCCGCGCGGGCGGGCCGGCCGCGCGGGCGGGTACGGGGGCGTCCCTGCCGCCGGGCGTCGGCGCGGTGGATCCGGCGGCACGCGCGGATCGGATCTGGCTGGACGAGCGGTCCTGGGTCGACGTCACCCGCGGGTGGCTGCGCGGCGCGGACGAGCTGTACGAGGCGATGCGCTCGGGCCTGCCCTGGCGGCAGGGTGCCATGTGGCGCTACGAGCGCCAGGTCACCGAGCCGCGGTTGACCGCGTGGGTCCCCCGCGGCGCGCCGGTGCCCTTCCCCGCTCTGGTGGATGCCTACCGGGCGCTGCGACGCACCTACGGGGTGGAGTTCGACGGGTTCGGCATGTCCCTGTACCGGGACGGTTCCGACGGCGTCGGCTTCCACCGCGACCGCGAGATGCGCTGGCTGGACGACACGATCATCGCGATCCTCACCCTCGGTGCGCGGCGGCCGTTCCTGGTGAAGTCGCGCCACCTGCCGCCGGGCCGGCGGCTGCTGAGCGACCCGCAGGCGCCGGGCGGACGCGACCTGTCCCCCGCTGGCGGAGATCTGATCGTGCTGGGCGGGCGCGCTCAGGCCGACTGGCTGCACGCGGTGCCGCGGGTGCACGGGCACGTCGGCACCCGCATCTCCGTGCAGTGGCGCTGGACCTCCCGGGCCGGCCGGCCCGAGCAGGGGCCCGGCTACGGTGCGGCCCGCCACTTCGACCGGTAGCCGCGTCGCGCCGGGCGAGGCCAATGGCAGGGCCGGACCCGTCGCAAGGCCGGGTCAGTCGCAGGGCGGGCTCAGCAGGGCGGGGGGTCAGTCGCAGGGCGGGTCGTAGCGGCGGTGACCGAGCTGGCTGCGCCACTGGTCGCGGCTGATGCGCTCGCCGACCCGGGCGCAGACCTCGTCCTGGGCCGCGAGCAGATCAAGCTGCCAGAGCCGGACGCCGTCCCCGACCGCGGCCGCCAGAGTGCCGGTGGGCCCGGCGAGGCCGAGGGCGCTCACGCCGGTGGTGGCGCCGACCGGCAGGTTGCCCCGGCGCACCGGCTGGAACGGCGAGGACACGTCCCACAGCGTGATCTGACCGGCTGCGCCTGCGACGGCGAGCACCCGGCCGTCCGCGGACAGCGCGAGGGTCCCGGGCGACGCCACCGCGGCGGCCGGAGCCGCTCCGGGGATCGGGGCTGCGCCGGACGCGGGGGTTGCGCCGGACGCGGGGGCTGCGCCGGACGCGGGAGCCGGTCCGGGGGCGATGGACGCCCACCGGCGCAGGCCTCGCGGATCACCCAGCCCGAAGATCTCCGTCTGGGTGCCGCGGGAGGTCGTGGTCGTCGCCGCGAACCAGCGGCCACCCGGGCTGACGACGATCGCCCGGACGTCGGCCGCGGCGGTGCGCTCCGCGCGGCTTCGCGGGTTCCGCGGATCGGTGACGTCCCACACGGCGAGGCGACCCGGGCCGCCCAGCACGAGCGAGCGCCCGTCCGGGGTGAAGGCCACGCTGGTGACGGCCGACGGTTGGGTCAGCACGGCGAGGGCCCGCGGCGAGCGTGGGCGGCTGACGTCCCACAGCCGAACCGTCCGATCCGCCCCCGTCGAGGCGAGTGTCCGGCCGTCCGCGCTGACCGCGACGGCCGTCCCGGCGCCGGGGTGACCGCGCAGGTCCGCCAGCGGCGAGACCTCGGCCGCGGCGGTACGCACCTGGTCCAGCGCGCCGTCGTCCACCAGCCTGGGCGGGATGAGCTGCCACAGCCGGATCACGCCGTCCGCCCCGGTCGTCACCAGGGTCTGCGGTACCGGGGCGGTGGCGGACGCGGACGGGCGCGGCACGATCGTGACGGCACGCAGCGCCGACCCGGCCGACCACGGGGCGCTGTCGGCCGCCTCGGTCACGCCCGGCGCGTCGGCCGTGCCGGTGCCACCGCCGGCGGCGCCGTCCGGGGTGAGCTCCACGGTGTTGAAACCAGGTCGGGTGCCACCCGCGGACCGGTCGCCGGAGCCTGCGGCGAGCTGCGCGCGGTCGGCGACGGTCGCCGCGGCGTGCGCGGTCAGGTCGCCGACCCGGCGTATCCGAGCGGGATCGGCGATGTCCCAGACGGACCCGCCGGCATCACCGACCGCGATCAGATAGCGGCCATCCGAGGTGACCCGCAGGTCACGAATGGTTCCGGTCGACGCGACGATCTGCCTGACGCTCGCCTCGACCAGGGCCTGGGCGGCCAGCGCGGTCGGGTCGACCCGATACGCGGCGACGGCCAGCTGCCCGGCGAGGTTCGGTTCCCGGTCGAGCAGGCGGATCGCGGCCCCGGCGGCACCGCGGGACGTCGCCGCGCCGCCGCGGTCGCGCACAGTGACCAGAACCGCGAACGCCGGGATCACCAGCAGCGACGTCGCGGCGCCGAGCGACAGCGCGCGCCGCAGCCACCCGCGATCCGACCGAGCCCGCTGCGGCGCCGCGACCGCCGCCTCCTCCCGGTTTCCCCCCGTCCCGATGATCTCGCCGCCCTCGCCGGTGCCACCGGTGCCGCCGGCATCGCCGCCTCCGGTGACAGCCACGGACTCGCCACTGCGCGTGGTAGCCACGGACTCGCCACTGCGGGCGGTCTCCGTGACGACGTCGTCGCCCTGCCGGGGCGCCCCCTCTGCCCCCGCCGGCCGGGCGGCGAGCGNCACTTCCCCCGTGCGGGCCGGGCGGACCGTCGCCGCCTGCCGGGTGGGCGGGGACGGCGCGGGCAGGGCCTGCTGGGGTATCAGGACGGTCGCGGCCACCGCCCGCACCGCGGTCCCGTCCCCAGCCGGCCGTCCGGAACCGACCGGTAGAGACAAGGAGGTCGGGCCGGCCACGGTCGCGGCCNACGGGGAGGTCGGCTCTGGCTCCGCCGCCGCTTCGGGTCGGGCCCCAGGCTCCACACCGGACTCCGGCTGCGCCTCCGACTTCGCACCGGACTCCGCCGCCACTTCGGTCTGCGCCTCCGACTCCACACCGGACTCGGGCAGCGCCCCGGGCTCGACCTCAGACCGCGCGTCCGCCTCCGCTCCGGCCGCTGCCCGCGCGTCCGGCTCCGCCTCGACCTCAGGCCGCGCGACCGGCTCCGCCTCGGGTGCTGCCGGCGGCCGCGGGTGCTCATCGACGGGCGGCGCGGCCACGGGCGGAGCGGCCACGGGCGGAGCGGCGACGGTCACCGTCGTCTCCCGGGCTGTCGCCGGAACGGCCTCGACGGCATCTTCGGGGAGTCCGAGCACGCCGGGTTCGGGGACGGTCAGCGGGTCGTCCTCGGGAGCGCCCACCATGAGGTGCTCGAGCAGATCGACAGCGCGGGGCCGACGCTTGGGGTCCTTGCGCATCGCGGCGGACACCAGGTCGCGCAGGTCGGGATCGAGCATCGACAGGTCGGGCTCGGCATAGACGGCACGCTGGAGCAGAGCACGCGGCGTACCGGCGCCGAACGGCGGTTGGCCGGTCGCGGCGAACAGCAGCACGCCGCCCCAGGTGAAGATGTCGGACGCGGCGGTGACCGCCTGGCCGAGAGCCTGTTCCGGACTGATGAACGCGAGCGTTCCGACGCCGGACGGGGAAGTGCCCGAATTGTCGGCGGAGACGCCGTTCAGCACTCGGGCGAGACCGAAGTCGACCAGGCGCAGGCCTTGCCGAGAAAGCACCACATTGGTCGGTTTCAAATCACCGAAGACAATCCCTTCGCCATGGAGTGCCGACAGCGCCGCGGCNAGCCCCACGGCGAGCCTGGCGGTGTCGGCCGAGTGCAACGGACCGTCGACCTCGACGCTGGCGGCGAGGGTCGGCGCGTCGATGTACTCGACGACCACGTAGGGAGGGCGTGCCAGCGTATCCAGGTCCAGGATCGCGGCAAGGCAGAACGGNGCCAGCCGCCGAAGATGATCAAGATCGATGCGCAACCGGCGACGGAACTCCGTGTCCCGCGCGAACGGCGCCGTGATCAGCTTGATGAGGACGGGACGCGCGAGATTGTTACGGGCAAGAAACACCGGTCCGGTCCCGGCATCGACAAGCTTCCGGTCAACCGTATACGGACCGATAGTCCGGGGATCCAGCCCGGCAAGAGTCTGGGGAGTGCGCCGGGCAATCGCCATATGACGAAACCTCCTACGGCTGCACAAACCGGCTGCGCGGGCACGCCGGCGGATCTGGTCGACAAAAGCATGCTATCGGCGCGGAGCGAGGACGGGGACAACATCCATTCGGTCACGGCGCGGTGTCAGCCGGGCCACAGCGTCAGGGGCGGTGCGCAGCGGACCCGTCCGATGCGGCTGGGCGGCCGATCTGNCACTGGTCTGCAGCGCCCGCATGACGAAGCGTGACCTGTCGGGAGCGGGCTGACGCCTCCGATCGGATCCGTCGCCACCCTCGGTGACGCCGTGATGTGACCGACACAACGGCGCCCGCGCGCCGGATCTCCCCCGGCCGGGTACCCCGCCTACCCCGCCGCGCGCCCGACCCCACCCGGACGAGCCGGCCGGCAGTCCCGCCGGGGGCGACCCCGCGCCCGTCTCCCACGCATCCCCGACCGTCGCCCGGCCGCCGGCCACGCACTTACGGAAGTCGGGCATGGCACGCCGACGGGGCGACCGGGCGACGGGGCGACCGGGCGACGCGGGCGGGCGGACGTCAGGTGTTGTTCGAGCGGGCGAACGGCTGCAGCCGGGCGACCAGACCACGCACCTCGGCGCCGGCAGCGGCGATCGTCTCCTCGGCGGAGCTCCCGGCTCCGCCTTCCAGCAGGACGTCGAGCGCGATGAGCCGCTCCGCGACCTCCGTCATGAGGTCGAAGTCCCGGACCCGCTGATGAACCAGCTCGGACAGCCGCTCGTTCTTCTCGAACAGCTCCACGAACACACTGACCTTGGCCCGCAGCAGCCACGGGTCGAACGGCTTCGCAATGTAGTCGACCGCGCCGACAGCGTAACCGCGGAACGCGTGGTGCGGCTCCCGGTCGATCGCCGTCANAAAGATGATCGGGGTGTCCCGGGTGCGCCCGCGCTGCTTGATCCGATGCGCCGTCTCGAATCCGTCCATCCCAGGCATCTGGACGTCCAGAAGGATCACCNCGAAGTCGTCGACGAGAAGGCGTTTGAGCGCCTCCTCACCCGACGACGCCGTGACAAGATCCTGATCCAGCGAGGCGAGAATCGCCTCCAGCGCCATGAGATTGTCGGCCCGGTCGTCAACCAGAAGGATCTTGCTGCGGGGTCGTTCCGCGGCCGGCCCGCCTTCGCCGTCGACGGAACCGCCGCTCCGCTCGGTCACCCGCCCGCCCCCTCCTTCGCGATCGCCTTGCCGGTCCATGGTGGGTGTCGCCACCCCACCACCATCGCTGATCGCTCCCGACGGCATCTCACCGCCCCACCGATAGACACCCGAATGCGCACCATACGCGATCTGATCAATACAGATACGACCGCATCACCCCGAGGAGGTGGTCGAGATCCACCGGCTTGGTGATGTAGTCCGTGGCGCCGGNGGTGATGCTCTTCTCCCGGTCCCCGGGCATGGCCTTCGCGGTCAGCACCAGTATCGGCAGGTCGGCGAAGGCGGGCATGTCCCGGATCATCGAGGTCGTTTCGTTGCCGTCCATCCCGGGGAGNATGACGTCCATCAGCACGAGGTGCACCGGCGCGGTGTCCTGCTGGAGGGTGNGGATCGCATCGTGGCCGTTGTCGGCGTAGAGGACCCGCATTCCGTACATCTCCAGGGCGCTGGTGAGCGCGAACACGTTGCGCACGTCGTCGTCCACGACCAGGACCGTGGTGCCGACCAGCGGGTCGGAGTCGTCGATGTCCCCCGCGGGCAGCCGGGCGCCGGTGTCGGCCGGCTCCGTCAGGAACGGGGTGCCCACCGCGCTGTCGCCCGGCCGCCAGTCCGTGGGGTAGGGCGTCGCGGCCGGTGGCGAGACGCGGTTGTCGACCGGACCGGTCGGAGCCCCGGCCCCGCTCGCCGCGCCGAAGCCGCCGGCTGCGCCCGAGCCGTTGGCAGCCCCCGAACCGTGGGCAGCCCCCGCACCGTAGGCCCCGCCCGAACCGCTGGCGACGCCCGAACCGTTGGCAGCGCCGGAGCCGTTGGCAGCGCCCGAACCGTTGGCGGCGCCCGAGCTCTGGCCGCTTCCGCCGCCGGCGGTGGGCATCGGTGCGGGGGCGCCGCCGCGGCCGCCGGCGCCGTCGATCCGGTCGGCGACCCCGTTGCGCCAGCCCTGCGCGGCCGGGGAGCCGGCCGGGGCCAGGGCCGCCCTCGTCGAGTCGTTCTGGCCCCAGCCACCGTCGGCCGCGCCGACGATCATCAGGACGTCGTCGGGCTCGCCCGGCGTGACCCCGAAGGCCGGCATCTGCGCGAGCGGGACCGCCGGCAGGTACAGGGTGAAGGTGCTGCCGTGCCCGACCGCGCTGGACACCGCGATCGAGCCGCCGAGCAGGCGAGCGATCTCCTTGCTGATGGACAGGCCGAGCCCGGTGCCGCCGTAGCGGCGTGAGGTGGTGCCGTCCGCCTGCTGGAACGCCTCGAAGATCATGCGCAGCTTCTCGGCGGCGATGCCGATCCCGGTGTCGCTGACCGCGAAGGACAGCACCGTGCCGGCCGAACGCAGGTGCGACGCCAGGTGCGGCAGGTCGGGGCGGGCGAGGGTGACGTCGAGGCGGACGGTGCCGCTGTCGGTGAACTTCACCGAGTTGCTCAGCAGGTTCTTGAGCACCTGCTGCAGGCGCTGCTCGTCGGTGATGAACTCGGCCGGCACGTCGGCGGCGAGGTTGACCTCGAACGCCAGCCCCTTCTCGTCGGCGACGGGGCCGAAGACTCCGGCGACGGCGTCGCACAGGGCCGCGGTGCGCACGCTGGTCGCGTCGACGTCCATCTTGCCGGCCTCGACCTTCGACAGGTCGAGGATGTCGTTGATCAGGCCGAGCAGTTCGGAGCCGGCGGAGTGGATCGTCTCGGCGAAGTCGATCTGCTTGCGGGACAGGTTGCGGTCGGGGTTGTCGGCGAGCAGCTTGGCGAGGATGAGCAGGCTGTTCAGCGGCGTGCGCAGCTCGTGGCTCATGTTCGCCAGGAACTCCGTCTTGTACTGCGAGGACAGCGCGAGCTGCTCGGCCTTCTCCTCCAGGCCGATGCGGGCCAGCTCGATCTCGTGGTTCTTGTCCTCCAGCAGCGCCGCCTTCTCCTCCAGCTCGTTGTTGGTGCGCTGCAGCTCGACCGACTGCGACCGCAGCTCCTGGGTGAGCCGCTGCGACTGGGCGAGCAGCTCCTCCGTCCGCGCGTTCGCCATGATCGTGTTGAGGACGACGCCGATGGTGTCGACGAGCTGGTCGACCAGGGTCAGGTGCAGCTCGGAGAACGGCGTGAACGAGGCCAGCTCGATGACGCCGAGCACCTGGTTCTCGAAGACGACCGGGACGACGACGAGGTCGCACGGCGGCGCCTCGCCGAGGCCGCTGCGGATGTTGAGGTAGCCGGCAGGCACGTGCTCGACCCGGATCCGGTTGCGCTCGAGCGCCGCCTGCCCGATCAGGCCCTCGCCGAACAGGAACGTGCCGTCCGAGCGGCGCCGGGGCACCGAGCCGTAGCCGGCGACGTAGCGAAGCTTGTCACCCTCGATGAAGTCGAGCAGGTAGACGGTGCCCTGCTGGGCGTTGACCGCCGGGGTCATCTCGCTGATGATCATCTGACAGACCGCGTAGAGGTCGCNCTGGCCCTGCATCTTGCTGCCGATGCGGGCCAGGTTCGACTTCAGCCAGTCCTGCTGCGCGTTGAGCTCGGTGGTCTCCCGCAGCCGGGCGATCATCTGGTTGATGTTGTCCTTGAGCTCGGCGACCTCGCCCTCGGCCTCCACCGAGATGGACCGCGTCAGGTCGCCGCGGGTGACGGCCGTGGACACGTCGCCGATCGCGCGCAGCTGGATGGTCAGGGTGGAGGCGAGCTGGTTGACGTTGTCGGTGAGGTCCTTCCAGGTCCCGGCGACCCCGGCGACCGTGGCCTGGCCGCNGAGCTTGCCCTCGACGCCGACCTCCCGGCCCACCCGGGTGATCTCCGCGGCGAACGAGGAGAGCTGGTCGACCATCGTGTTGACGGTGTCCTTGAGCTCGGCGATCTCGCCCTGCGCGGTGACGGTGATCTTCTGCGACAGGTCGCCGCGGGCCACCGCCGTGGTGACCAGGGCGATGTTGCGGACCTGGCTGGTCAGGTTGCCCGCCATCGAGTTCACCGACTCGGTCAGGTCCCGCCACACCCCCGAGACCCCGCGAACGTGCGCCTGCCCGCCCAGCGCCCCCTCGGTGCCGACCTCGCGGGCGACGCGGGTGACCTCGTCGGCGAACGACGACAGCTGGTCGACCATCGTGTTCAGGGTGTCCTTGAGCTCCAGGATCTCACCCTGGGCGGCGACGGTGATCTTCTGGGACAGGTCGCCGCGGGCGACCGCGGTGGCCACCAGGGCGATGTTGCGAACCTGGCTGGTGAGGTTGCCCGCCATCGAGTTCACCGACTCGGTCAGGTCCCGCCAGACCCCGGACACCCCGCGGACGTGCGCCTGGCCGCCCAGATTGCCCTCGGTGCCGACCTCCCAGGCGACGCGGGTGACCTCGTCGGCGAACGACGAGAGCTGGTCGACCATCGTGTTCAGGGTGTGGGCGAGGCCCGCGACCTCGCCGCGCGCGTCGACGGTGATCTGCCGGGTCAGGTCGCCACGGGCCACCNCCGCCGCCACCTCGGCGATGCTGCGAACCTGGGTGGTGAGGTTGCCGNCCATGACGTTGACCGAGTCGGTGAGGTCCCGCCAGACGCCCGAGACGCCCTTGACCTGCGCCTGGCCGCCCAGCTTGCCCTCGGTGCCGACCTCCTTGGCCATCCGGGTGACCTCGTCGGCGAAGGCGGAGAGCTGGTCGACCATCGTGTTCACGGTCGACTTGAGTTCGTGGATCTCGCCGCGCGCGTCGACGGTGATCTTCTGGCTGAGGTCGCCCTGCGCGACCGCGGTGGTCACCTGGGCGATGTTGCGAACCTGGCTGGTGAGGTTGCCCGCCATCGAGTTCACCGACTCGGTCAGGTCCCGCCAGACCCCGGAGACGCCCTTGACCTTGGCCTGCCCGCCCAGGTTGCCCTCGGTGCCGACCTCGCGGGCCACCCGGGTCACCTCGTCGGNGAACGACGACAGCTGGTCCACCATCGTGTTCACCGTCGTGCCGATCCGCAGGAACTCCCCGCGCACCGGCTGGCCGGCGATCTCCAGCNCCATGTGCTGGGACAGGTCCCCCTCGGCCACCGCGGCGATGACACGCGCGACCTCGTGGGTCGGGCGGGCCAGGTCGTCGATGAGGGAGTTCACCGCCTGGGTCATGTCCGACCAGTCGCCGGGACTGCCCTGGTCCTCCATCCGCAGGGTGAGCCGCCCGTCGCGGCGGATCACCTTGCTGACCCGGGCCAGCTCGCCGGCATGGCGCTCCTGGATGGCGGCCAGCTCGTCGAACTTGCGCACCACGTCGCCGGCGTACCCCTCTCGGGCCGGCAGGCGGGTGGCGAAGTCGCCCTCGCACAACCTGGTCAGACCGTGCAGGAGATCGGCGATCAGCTCATCCGACGAGGTACGCGATGTCCGGGTCTCGTCCCCGTCACGGGTCGCATGAGGGACGATGGTCGCGATAGCGTCACCGCCGGGTGCAACGGGATCACGGCGAACCGGGGCCTGCTGGTCGTCAGTGGAACTCATCGGTCTCCTACCTGAGCTCGGTCGGCACGATCGTCTCGGACGACGGGCCGGGCGGAGGAGCCCGGGCCAGGGGCGGTCTCCTCGGGGCACCGGCGTGGGCGGGCGTCGGTGGACAGGTGACACCAGCCGCCAGTATCCGCCTCACGATGGACAACGCAGGAGAGACTGAGCGACATGAATGGCGCAGGAGGGAGTCCGACGACGACGACCCAGGCCATCACGCTGCCGCCGACGCCCGATTCCCCTCGGTCCGCGCGGNGGTTCCTGCTCGAGACGCTGCGCGNCCGGCTCGACGACGACCTGCTCGACTCCGCGCTCCTGCTGGTCACCGAGCTGGTCACCAACGTCGTGGTTCATGCGGGCACCGCGGCCACCGTCGACGTCCGCCAGGAGGGCGACGGCGTTCGCGTCGGCGTCGCCGACCGGCACCCGGTACGCATCGGCATGGCGCGGGTGAAGAAGGTGGACGTGCCGCGCCCGCCGTCGGCGTTCCCCGAGGAGGCCGACTTCGGCATCGACGGGCTGCGCGAGGACGGCNGCGGCCTCGCCCTCGTCGACGCGCTCGCGACGAGCTGGGGCACCGAGCACCGTCCCGGCGGCAAGACCGTCTGGTTCCGGCTCGGTTCCGCGGACGTCCCGTCGGAGGAGCCCGGCGCCGAGGACGCGGCGGTGATCGTGCCGGCCCAGACGCGCCCGGCGCGGCTCATCGCCCGCGACACCGCGCGCGCCCTGACCGCGGAGGGCGAGGTGAACGAGCTGCTCGCGCAGCTCGTCGACGCCCTGATCGTGACCGCCGGTCAGGTGCGACGACCTGGCCGCGACGGCGGCCGGGTCGAGACCGTGGCCACCCTCGGCGTCGTCGGCGAGGCCGACGAGGCGGTGGCGTTCCCGCTGGACCCGACCCAGTCGAGCCTCGGTGAGCTGCTGCTGTGGCCGGCCCCCGGGGCCGGCCTGGCCGGGCTCGACGTCGACCGCATCCGGCTGGCGACCCGGTGGATGGCGCTGGCGCTGGGCGGCGGCGACATGCGCCGCGCCGAGGAGCGCCGGATCGGGATGCTGTCGTTCCTCGCCGAGGCGTCCGACCTGCTCGCCGGCAGCCTCGACCTCGGCCATTCGCTGGCCCTGCTGGCCCGGCTGCCGGTCCCCCGGCTCGCCCAGTGGTGCGCGGTCTACCTGCATCGGGAGAACGCCGATCCGGCGTTGTGGTCGGCCGCCCACGCCGAGGAGAACATGGCCGGCGCGCTGGGCGCGGCGGCAGCCGACCCGGGCGGCGTGCTGATGGCCGCGGTGCGCTCCGCGAGCGGCGACCGGGTGCACTCGCTGACCGCGTTCGGCGGCCCGGCCATGGTGATGGTGCTCAGGGCCCGCCGTCGGGTGCTCGGGGTACTCGCCCTCGGCCGCCCGGAGGGCAGCGCGTTCGCCGCCGACGAGATTGATCTGCTCGCCGACCTGGCCCGCCGGGCCGCGTTCGCCATCGACAACGCCCGCCTCTACAGCCGCCAGGTGGAGCTCGCCGGCACGTTGCAGGCCGGGCTGCGCCCACCGGACCTGCCGATGATCGAGGGCCTCGACCTCGGCTCCGCCTACGGCGCCGCGAAGTCGNCCGGTCTGGACGTCGGCGGGGACTTCTTCGACCTGCTGTGGGGGCCGCTGGGCTGGACGATCGCCATCGGCGACGTCTGCGGCAAGGGCGCCGAGGCCGCGACGGTCACCGGGGTGGCCCGCGCCGTCCTGCGGCTGCTCACCGGGCGCGGCACCGATCTCGGCGAGGTCCTGCTCGAGCTGAACCGGACACTGCGCGACGCCGCCTCCTCGAACCCCAACGGTCAGGGCCGGTTCTGCACCCTGGCCGCGGCGTCGATCGCGGGCCCCGCGAGCCTGCTCGGCGCGTCCCCGGCCGGGGACGCGCAGGCCGCCGGGATCCGCCTGCGGCTGTTCCTCGCCGGGCACCCCCAGCCGGTGGTGCTGCATGCCGACGGGCACGCCTCGCTCGTCGGCCGGCCCGGCACCCTGCTCGGCGTGCTCGACGACGACGAGGTCTCCTTCCCCGCGATCGACGTCACCCTCGGCCCCGGCGAGTCGCTGGTCTTCTACACCGACGGGGTGATCGAGGCCCGCGACGGTCGCGACCTGCTCGGCGAGGAGCGGCTGCTGGCGGCGGTCGCCGGGTGCGCGGGGCTGTCGGCGCAGGGCATCGCCGACCGGGTGCTCGCCGCGGCCGAGCGCTTCGCGGGCGGCAACCTGCGCGANGACGTCGCGATCCTGGTCGCGCGGGTACCCGGCTGACCGGCCCCGTCGGTCCCGGGTGGTGGCGACGGCCGTCACGCTCAGTCCGCGCCGCCCGCCGGCCGGCGGGCCATCACCGCAGGTCCGCCGGCTACGGCAAGATCGAATGCCGAGTGGNCATCGCCCCAAGGGGTGCGATCCGGATTCCGAGGCTTCAATCGGCTCTGAGCGGGTACACGATGAGCGATGTCCTCGTTGTTCAGGCTTGGTGGTAGATGAGCGCGTCTTCGGTTCCGATGGACGTGGTTCGGCAGGCGACCTCGCGTTGCCCACCCGCGACCCACATACTCGCCGAGCTTCCGTATCTGCCCTCGGCCGTTCCCCAGGCCCGGCGGGTCCTGCGGGAGGGCATGCGGATGGCGCACCTCCCCGAGGACGTCCGCAGCACCGCCGAGCTGCTCGTCAGCGAGCTCGTGACGAACGCCGTCAAGTACGGCGAGCCGCCGTTGTGGCTGCTCATCGAGATGCGCCCCGGGCTGATCCACGCCTCCGTCTCGGACACCTCGACCGTCCTGCCGCAGCGGCGCACGGCCGCGCCGGACGCCGAGGGCGGCCGCGGCCTGCTCGTCCTCGACGCCCTCGCCGGTAGCTGGGGAACGGTCATGGCGGAGTCGGGCAAGTACCTCTGGTTCGACCTGCCGGTGCCGCACGAACCCGCCACCGCCGGCGACGGCGAGGCCACGGCGACGGCCTCCCGCGACGGCGACCGCACCCCGGCGTCCGCCGGCGCAGCGGACCCGGCGGCTTCCGCCCAGGTCGCCACGAGGCCTCTCCCGACGGAGGAGCGTCGCGACGGACCCGCCTCGCCGTCCACACCACCGCCGTCAACACCACCGCCCTCCACGCTGGCGCCGTCCACACCACCGCCGGACAGGGCTGCGCCCCCCGCCGCGCCGCGGGCCGCCCTGGTCCCGTCCGGCCTGCGCGCCGACACACCGACGGCGATCCCCACGACCTCGACCGCCTCCGCCACCTCCCAGCGGCGGTCCCNCCCCGGTTCGGGNAGGGTCCGGGCGGCCAGCTCCGGGCCGGGCGCCCCCCGGCCGGACGACGACCAGCCCAACTCCAGGATCATCACCCGGCTGCTCTGAGGCCCCGGGTCAGCCGCACCCGCGAAGCGCCCGGGCTCTGGCCCAAAATGGACCTACAGTACAGCGATGACAGCACCGGAAATCGACCTCGTAGTCATCTACTGCGCGGACCTCGCCGCGTGCCGTGACTTCTACCAGAGACTCGGGCTCACGTTCCGAAAAGAATCCCACGGCAATGGGCCGGAGCATTTCTCGACGACCCTGGCCGGCGGAACGGTGGTGGAGCTCTACCCGGCGGCGGCCGCCCGGAGGACCGATCACCTTCGCCTCGGCCTCACCGTCCGGCAGGACGCTACAAGACCCCGGATTCCNCTCGGCCGACACGTAATCCGNGATCCGGAGGGGCGCGCGGTCGATGTTCGCGTAGTGTGAGGAGTTACNATTTCTGTCCAGAACGCCCTGGACGAGAACGGGCCGTACGGCTCTTCGGATCGAGCCTGAACTCCTCGGTCACTGCCGCTTTTCTCGGAGCTGCCTGGCCCGCGATCCATACTCCTGGAGCACCCGGGCGCCTGCAGACGGGCCCCCGGCAATCATCCGACGCCGCTCGGCAGCCAGGGCGGCACGCTCCGCCCGAAGGCTCTGCGCCACCGTCTCGTCCGACTCCTCAGCCAGCAAACTGGAGATCCTGGCGGTCAGGGCACCCAGGATCCACTCCGCAACCTCAAGATCGATACCTTGGTCGAACGTCCGCGCTGGCAGAGCATCGCCCAGCAGAGAACGCCGCCGCTTTACCGGTTCGGTCATCAGGGTCCTCCCAACGTCTACAAGTAGACGGTAACATCGGTTCGCGCCGTACGGAGGCAGGGCGCAGGCTTTCCCGGGGCACGGAAGCACCTGACGTTTTTTGCTCGGTCGACGNCACCTCCACCGGTCTAAACCGATGCGCCCTCCACTGCGGTCCCTTCGGCGAGATGCCGTCGAAGGGGAAACCGCTACCGTCTCGGCGCAGAGGCAGAACCGACCCCGCATCGCGAGCCGGCCTCTGCGGCCGGCGGCCGGTCAAGTGTCGCACGAGCAGGGAGGCTTCATGAAGTGGCGGGTACACCAGGAACGGACCGTCTTCCAGACGCCCTGGATCACTCTCGCCTTCCTCGCCGTGGAGCAGCCGGACGGGCAGCGGGCGGAGTATCACGTGGTCCGGCTGCGCAATGTCGCCATCACGGCGCTGCTGGACGAGTCGCGGNGGGTGCTCATGCTGTGGCGGCACCGGTTCGTCACCGACACCTGGGGCTGGGAACTGCCGATGGGTCTGGTGGAGGACGGCGAGGAACCCGTCGACGCCGCCGCCCGGGAGCTGGAGGAGGAGACCGGCTGGCGTCCGGGGCCGCTGCGGCCCCTGATCTACGCGCAGCCCGCGAACGGCATCACCGACGCGCAGCACTTCGTGTTCCGGGCGGACAGCGCCACCTTTACCGGACCGCCGACCGAGCTCAACGAGTCGGATCGCATCGAATGGATACCGCTCGACGAGATCGGCGAGCTCATCCGCCAGCGGAAGATCGTCAGCAGCGCAACTCTCGTCGGCGTCATGGCCCTTCTCCTCGACGGCGGGTGAACGCCCGGATCAGGCGTCCCGTGGGCCGCGATCCACCGATTCCCCGAGCACCACGCGGGCGGGCCGGGGATGGCCGAGGAAATCCGCGAGGGCGAACTCGTAGCCGTAGGCGCCGGCCATCGGGAAGACGACGACGTCCCCGGGCCGCACCGGGCCGACGGTGATGTCGCGCGCGAGCGTGTCCTCCGGCGTGCACAGCTCGCCCACCACGGTCACCGGCCGCCCGGCCGTGTCAACACCCTTGTCCTCGGCCGCGGTCGATGTGGGCCCGGCGACGACCGCGAAGTTGTGCACGATCTCCCAGGAGGTCGGCAGGGCGAAATGGTGGATGCCACCGCGCAGCACGACGAAGTCGGTCCCGTAGGAGCGTTTGACGTCGATCACCTCGGCGGCGTACCAGCCGCAGTCGGCCACGAGCAGCCGGCCCGGCTCGATGATCATGCGGACGCCGGGTGGGACCGGCAACCGCGCGAGCCCCTCCCCGAACCGGTCCAGGTCGAAGGGGCGTTCGCCGCGCCGGTCCGGCTCGAACGGCACGCCGAGGCCCCCGCCCACGTCGACCACCCGCAGGTCGATCCCGGCGTCGGCGGCCGTGCGTTCGGCGAACTCGAGGCACCAGCGGACGTAGTCCAGGTGGGCGGCGGCATCGAGGTTGCCGGACACCGCGTGGACGTGGAAGCCAGCCACGTCCAGATGGGGNAGACGCCTCGCCAGGTCCANCACGGCCGGCACCTCCGACTCGGGGACCCCGAACGCGCTCGGACGCCCGCCCATCTGGAGGGAGCCCGCGAGGGCGACCCTGGCAGGATTCNCCCGCACCGCCACGGTGACCCGCCGCCCGAACCGCGCCGCGACCGCCTCCAGCCGCCGAAGCTCGCCTGGGCTCTCGACGTTGACGATCGACACGCCGGCCTCGACCAGCGCGGTCAACAGGGTGCTCGACTTCGCCGGGCCGGACGCGACCAGGTAGGGCGATCGGGCGGGGGCAACCCGGCCGTAGGCAGCCAGGGCCAGGCGCGTCTCTCCCACCGACGAGACCTCGAAACCGTCCACCCCGCCGTGCCCGCAGACACGCGGATCAGGCCCGCCACTCGCGCCGGGTCCGACACTCGGATCAGGCCCGCCGCCCGCGCCGGGTCCGTGGGCCCGGATGTCCGCGAGCTGAATGTCCGCAGGCGTGCCGGCAGCGGCTGCGCCCCGTAGCAGCGCGTCGAGGACCGGCGGGAAGCCGTTGGCCTTCACCGCAAAGCAGAGTTCGGCCCAGCCGGGCAGGCAGCCACGCAGCGCGGCGGCGTTGCGCGCGGCGACGGTCGGGTCGTAGAGGTAGGCGCTGAACTCGGCCGCCCCCGCCGGTCGATCGCGCACCGCCGCGAGCACCGCGAGGGGCAGGCGACCCGCGGGCAGCGCGTGCAGCGGAGCCGCCGACGGCGGCAGGTCCATCCGAGCCTCCTCCCCGAGGCCNGGTCATCGCCCGATCGGACCACCGCGCCGCTTCCAGCCTGGCGAATGCGGCGCATTCCGCGCAATAAAATCCCGAATGCGTGCACAACCCCTGCGTCCACCCGCCCCGGCGACGACGGCCCCGGCGGCCCGGGCGCAGGTGTGATCCCGCCCGCATGGGCGGGGCGGAAACGGGCCGTGCGCCGAGAGTGCGGCCATGTCCCAGGACAGCCGCGATCACGCCCAGGCGGAGACTCCACCGTCAGGTGTGCGCTCGGACACTGCCCGAATGGAGGGGACCCAAGCCGGGGAAGGCCCCGGGAGCAGCAATTCCGCGACGATGCCGGGCATCCAGACGGACCATGGAGGGACCCGCCGATGGTGCCAGACGCGACCGTATCCTTGCGCGGAGCAACAGCTCCTCGCGCAGTTAGGTTAGGCTTCCCTGAACACGGTCCGCTCGAAAGGGAGTCGCCCGCGATGACGATTTCCGCTCGAAACGGCATCAGCGCCAGCATCGACCCGGTCCCCCCGGCGTGGGATCCCGCCGCCATCCTGGCGCGGCAGCGCGAGCGGGAGTCGTCCGCGCGGACCTACGCGCGCACCCTCCCGATCGTGCCGGTCCGCGCGAACGGTGCCACGGTCGTCGGCGCGGANGGCCGGAGCTACCTGGACTGCCTGTCCGGCGCCGGCACCCTGGCTCTGGGCCACAACCACCCGGACGTGGTCCAGGCGATCACCGCGGCGCTCTCCCGCGGTGCCCCCCTGCACACCCTGGACCTCGCCACCCCCGAGAAGGACGCGTTCACCGAGGAGCTGCGGGCCTGCCTGCCACCGGGGCTCGGCAGCGACGTCAAGCTGCACTTCTGCGGTCCGAGCGGGGCCGACGCGGTGGAGGCGGCGATCAAGCTCGCCCAGACGGCGACCGGAAACCAGACCATGCTCGCGTTCACCGGCGGCTACCACGGCATGACCGCGGGCGCGCTGGCGGTGACCNGCAACGTCGCCGTCAAGAACCCGTTGCCCGCCANGGCCTCGGTTGTCCGGCTGCCCTTTCCCCATCCGTACCGGTGCCCGTTCGGGGTGGGGTCCACGCCCGGCCGCGCCGCCGGTCCGGACGGTGCGGAACTCTCCATCCGCTACATCGAACGGCTGCTGGATGACCCACTCGGCGGGGTCACCGATCCGGCCGGGCTGATCGTGGAGGTGGTCCAGGGGGNGGGCGGCGTGGTCGCGGCGCCGGACGGCTGGCTGCGGGCCCTCCGGGAGATCACCCGTCGGCGCGGCATCCCGCTCATCCTCGACGAGGTACAGACCGGGGTGGGGCGGACGGGGCGGTTCTGGGCCGCGCAGCACAGCGGGATCACGCCCGACATCCTCGTGATGTCCAAGGCGATCGGNGGTGGCCTGCCGATGGCCGTGATCGCCTACCGGGCCGAGCTGGACGTCTGGACGCCCGGCGCGCACACCGGCACCTTCCGCGGCAACCAGCTCGCGATGGTCGCCGGCCGTGCCACCCTGCGGCGGGTGCGCCAGGACGGGCTCGACGAGCGCGCCGCCCGCCTGGGCTCCCGGCTGCTGGCCGGCCTCGAGGATCTCGCCCGCGACCGTCCACAGGTGGGCAACGTGCGCGGCCGGGGGCTCATGCTCGGCGCCGAACTGGTCGATCCGACCATGGAGGCCGACGCGGTCGGCGCGCATCCGGCCGACCCCCGGCTCGCCGCCCTGGTCCGGGCCGAATGCCTCCGCCGCGGGCTGATCATCGAGCTCGGCGGGCGGCACGGGGCGGTCATCCGGCTCCTGCCACCCCTGATCATCGGCGAGGAGGAGATCGAGCGCGTCCTGGCGATCCTTGCCGACGCCACCGATGCGGCCGTGCGGCGGCTCACCGCCGACGCCGCCGGGCGCCCGACCACGTGAGCGAAGCGCCGCAACCCGGGCGGGGCCTGAACGAGCTCGTCGGGCTGACCCTCGCGGCGCTGGCCGAGGGCCGGCGTCGGCGCGGCGGACCGCTGCCCGCCGGGGGGCCCGTGCGGGTGCGTGCGGCGATCCAGGCCGCTCTCGGCGTATCGCCCGATCGCACCAGCCTGCTCACCCGCACCGGTATCGGATCGACAGCCGCGATCACCGGGCTGGTGGAGGCCCTCGCGGCGGGGTCGGTGGACCCGGCGGACCCGTGGTGCGCCGCCCATCTGCACTGCCCCCCGCTGCCCGTGGCGGTCGCGGCCGATCTCGCCGTGAGCGCCCTCAACCCGTCCCTGGATTCCTGGGATCAGGCCCCGGCCGCAACCACGATCGAGACCGAGGTCGTCGCCGCGCTCGCCGCGCTGGCCGGCTTCGACCCGACGCGGGCCACCGGCACGATTACCACCGGTGGCACCGAGTCCAACCTCATGGGCCTGCTTCTCGCCCGAGATGCCGCCCACGCGGACGCCGCGGGGACGGGGCCGAGCGGGCGGCTGCGGGTGTTCCGCTCGGCCGCCGCGCACCTGTCGGTGGACCGTGCCGCCGCCGTGCTGGGTCTCGACGACCCGCCGGTGGCCGTCATCCCCACCGACGGCCAGGACCGGATGCGGCTCGACCTGCTGCGACGGGCGCTCGCTGAGCACCCCGGCCCGGCCGTCGTCGTGGCCACCGCGGGCACCACCGACGCGGGGGCCGTCGACCCGCTGCGGGAGATTGCGGCCGCGGTCGAGGAGCACCGGCGTCGGCCNCCCCTGCGGCGGCCCCCGGCGGCACCGGCCGCAACGGGCCATCCCGCCTCGTCCGGCTGGTTACACGTGGACGCGGCGTACGGCGGCGGCGCGCTGTTCTCCGATCGGCTGGCCGCTTGCCTGGACGGGCTCGCGCTCGCCGACTCGGTGTCCCTGGACCTGCACAAGCTGGGCTGGCAACCGGCTCCGGCCGGCGTCTTCCTCACGCCACGCCCGGACGGGTGGCCCAGCGTACGCGTCGCGCATGCGGACTATCTCCGTTCCGAAGACGACGAGGCCGCCGGCTTCCCCAGCCTCCTGGACCGGTCCCTGCGGACCACCCGCCGCGCGGACTCCTTCCCGATCGCGGTGACGCTGCGCGCGCTCGGCCGCGCCGGGCTCGGCGCCCTGGTCGACGCCTGCCACGACCTCGCCCGGCACGCGGAACGGACCGTGCAGGCCGATCCCCGCCTCGAGTCCGCCTTCCCGGTCACGCTGAGCACGATCGTCTTCCGCTACCGGCCGCGAGCCGGCGCCGCCGGATCGGCGGCAGAGTGCACCACCGATCGACTGAACCGACTCAATGCCGATATTCGCCGCACGTTGCTGCTCGACGGGCGCGCGGTGGTCGGTCGGACCCGAACGGGACCCGATCGGGCTGTGCACCTGAAGCTCACCCTCCTGAACCACGACGCCACCCACGCCGACGTGGATGCGCTGCTCCGCCTGGTCGCCGAGATCGGCGACGAACTCGCCGGCGAGGACGGCGGTGGCATCGGGAGCGTCTCGTGACCGCAGACCAGCCCACGGCCGCGGCCATCGCCGACGACCTCGTCACCGAGACCCTCCTGCGCTGCTGGCTTCGGGAGACCGGCGCGCTGCCGGCTGTCGGCGTCCGTGCCATAGACGTGGCGCTGCCGGCGTCGGGCCTGTCCGTCCGGGCGACGGTGACCCACCGCTCGCCGTCCGGGTGGCACCGGTTCGCCCAGCCCGAGCTGGTCTCCCCGACGGGCGCGCCGGTGCCCGTCGACGCCGGCCTGCTCGCCGCGCTCCTCGTCCGGGAGATCACCGCGGAACAGGGGATGCCTGCGGCCCAGGGGGCCGAGGCCCTGGCCCGGATCCTCGATTCGGCCTGCCGGATCGCCGCCCATCTCGACGCCCGCCGGACGCGGGGGCACCCGAGTGCCATCCCTCCGTTCCTGGCCGCGGAGCAGGCGTCGCTCACGGGCCATCCCTTCCACCCGGCCGCGGCGAGCCGACAGGGGGCCTCCGACCGGGCGATGGCTGCCTACTCCCCCGAGCGGGCCGGCTCCTTCGCGCTGCACTGGTTCGCCGCTCATCCCTCGGTGGTGGCGACGTCGGGTGCCCCGGCGGCAGGGCGCGGACCCACGGCGACGTCGGCGGTGGGCCGCCCTCCGGTCACGCGCCTGCTGACCGAGCTGTACGGCGGCGACGGCGCCCTCGGCGCGGCTGCGGGGTACCGCCCGATCGGAGCAGGCCCGTCGGCACCTACCGGCGCCGACCTGGACGGCCAGCCGGACCGGCGCGTCCCGCCCGGCTACGTTCCGGTGCCGGCCCATCCGTGGCAGGCCCGTGAACTCACCGAGCGCGCGGACAGCCCCCTGGCCCGGCTGCTTGCCGACGGCCGCCTCGTGGACCTCGGCAGGTCGGGCCAGCCGTGGTATCCGACGTCATCCCTGCGCACCGTCTGGCGGCCGGACCGCAAGGTGATGCTCAAGCTCTCACTGGGCCTGCGGATCACCAACTCCCGCCGGGTCCTGCACCTCGGGGAGCTCCGACTGGCCGAGATGATCACCAGACTGGTCGACGCGGGCCTCGGCGCCGCTCTCACCGCCCGGCATCCGGACTTCCACCTCATCGGAGAGCCCGACTGGGTGGCGGTGACCCGTCCGGGCCGCCACCCGCCGTCCGGGGGATCCGAGCAGCCGGGCATCCCCCGGACCACC
This sequence comes from Frankia sp. AvcI1, assembly GCF_001420875.1. NCBI lineage: Bacteria > Bacillati > Actinomycetota > Actinomycetes > Frankiales > Frankiaceae > Frankia > Frankia sp. AvcI1. The sequence continues at coordinate 42,058 of NZ_LJFZ01000027.1, forward strand.
GGAACGCTCGGCGCGACGACGGACGGCAGCGACGGCACGGTGGGGCTGGAGACCGCCATCCGGACGAACCCGTTCGGCCCGACCGATCGGGCGGTGAGCCTGGCGGCGCTGATCGCGCCCCGGCCCGATCGGGCGGCGGACAGCCGCGGACGGTCCCGGGCGGCGATGCTCCCCCGGCTGCTCACCCGGCTGGCCGACCGCCGGGGAGAATCCGTCCAGGAACTCGCCGAGACCTGGTTCGGGCGCTACCTGGCCGTGCTCGCGGCGCCCGTACTCGACCTGTACCTGCGGTTCGGCGTGGGCGTCGAGGCGCACCTGCAGAACACCCTGGTCAGCCTGGACTCCGACGGCTGGCCGGTGGCCGGGTGGTACCGCGACAGCCAGGGCTACTACGTGGCCGCCTCGGCCGCGGCAGCCATGGAACGCCTGCTCCCCGGCTTCGCCACGGATCTCGACGCNATCTTCGACGACGACCTGGTGGCGGAACGCATCATCTACTACCTGTTCGTGAACAACGTCTTCGCCGTGGCCGNAGCCCTGGGCGCGGCCGACGTCGCCGACGAACACCTCCTGCTCGGGCGAGCACGCGATCTNCTGTCCCNGATGGCCTCAGACGCCCGATCGGACCACAGCCCGGTCGGGCCGCCCGCCGTCCGCCGCCGGCTGCTCGACACCCTCCTGACGGCCTCCGCTCTGCCCAGCAAGGGCAACCTGCGCACCTGCGTGGACGGCCGCGACGAGCTGATCGGACCGGTGGCCACCCAGTCGGTCTACGTACAGATTCCGAACCCGCTGTTGGAGGCCGCCCCGTGACGTCCCGCAACCCGCTCGAACCCCGCGACGAGCCGCCGCGGGCCCCGGTCATGGTCTCGGCACCGGGACTCCCCCATCCGGAGACACCGGACTACGACGTCGTCGGGGTCGGGCTGGGGCCGTTCAACCTGTCACTGGCCGCGCTGGCCGACGGCCTCCCCGGCCTGCGGGCCGCCTTCTTCGAGCAGGCGCCGGCGTTCACCTGGCATCCCGGCCTGCTGCTGGAGGGCACGACCCTGCAGGTGCCGTTCCTCGCCGATCTGGTCACCCTCATCGACCCGACCAGCCCGTGGTCGTTCCTGTCCTACCTGCGGGCGCACGACCGGCTCTTCCGCTTCTACCTCTACGAACGCTTCCACANCCCCCGCCGCGAGTACGACGCCTACTGCCGGTGGGTCGCCGACGGCCTGCACTCCACCCACTTCGGCACCCGGGTGGACGCGGTTCGCTGGCATCCCGACGCCGGACTGTTTCGCCTCGTGGTCACGCAGACGGCACCGCCGGCAGCACCGGCGCACGGCGAGCCGCCGGCCGACCACGCGGGCGCCTGGTCCACCCGGGTGGTGACGGCCCGGCATCTGGTCCTCGGTATCGGCACCGAGCCGGCCACGCCTCCCGCCTTCGCGGGAGTCGAGAGTGACCGGGTGTTCCATTCGGCGCACTACCGCCAACGGCGCGCGTCCCTGGCGGAGCTGTCCCACATCACCGTGGTCGGATCGGGCCAGTCCGGCGCCGAGGTGTTCGCCGACCTGGTGCGCAACCAGCGGACGGCGGCGCAGCACCTGACCTGGATCACCCGCACCCCCGCCTTCGCGCCGATGGAGTACTCGAAGCTGGGCCTCGAACAGTTCACCCCCGACTACGTCCGCTACTTCCACGGCCTGGCGCAGGGCCGCAAGGACGCGCTCGTCCCGGCGCAGTGGCAGCTCTACAAGGGGATCGACGCGGACACCATCGCGGAGATCTACGACCTGCTCTACGAACGGACGATCGACGGTGGCGACGAGGCGGTCACCCTGCTGCCGGGGGTGTCGGTGCAGTCCACGTCGTTGGACGGCGAGCGGGGCGAGATCGCGCTCGCGTGCCGCCACCGTGATCAGGACCGGACCTTCGCGCTGACCACCGACGCGGTGGTGNTGGCCACGGGATATGCCGCCCGGCGCCCAGCCCTGCTCGATCCGGTGGCCGGATTGCTGAGGCTCGACGACGGAGGTCGGTTCCAGATCGACGCCCGGTACCGGATCGCCACCGACCCGAGCGTGACCGGGCACCTCTACGTCCAGAACGCCGAGCTGCACACCCATGGGATCGGCGCCCCCGATCTGGGCCTGGGTGCCTGGCGGGCCGCGGTCATCCTCGATGACCTGACCGGGGGGCACGCGTACCGACTGCCGCCGCCGTCGGCGTTCACAACCTTCGGCGCCCCTCCGCAGGCGGGTGGGTACCACCATGCCCCGAGGACCGCGGCGACGGCGGCGACGGCGACGGCGACGGGCCATGGCGGGCCTGGCGGCGCCGCCGCCCGACCGGCGGCGGAGGGTGGAGGACGTCGGGAACCCGACGGCGCGGTGGAAGGGGCCTCCGATCGGGGGGTACGGCGACGGCAACCCGTGATGCTCGGGGAGGCCGAACGGTGACCCTCCCCCCGCCCACCGCAGGATTCCCGCCGCCGCCGGTCAGGCCGGGTGGGTCTGCCTACCTCTGGCGGCAGGCCGGTCGCGCGCTGCTGACCAAGCTCATCGCGGAACTCGCCTACGAGGATCTGCTCAGGCCGCAGATCGAGGACGACGCCGGTGGCCCGGACCTCGCGGAGCATNCCCCGATCGGTCGGGGGCCCCTGCTGGCCCACCAACTGGTGACGGCCGGCGCCGTCTACCGATTCCGCGCCCGGCGGGGCACGTTCGGGTCATGGTGGATCGATCCCGCGAGCCTCACCCGCACCGCCCCACCGGTCGGCGGGCAAGGGCCCCTCCTGTCTCCCCCGAGCGGACCGGAGGACCACCGGCCAGTCGACCCGCACGGTCAGGCGCGGTCCGGCGCGGCTGCCGCCGATGACCCGGTGCGGTTCCTACGGGATGCGCAGCCCCTGCTCGGGTGGCCCGATCCGGTCGTCGCCGACGTGGTGCGCGATCTGCTCGCCACCCAGTCGGCCGATNAGCGCCTCCTGGCCACGGCCTCGCCCGCGGCGTCCCTCGCCGGCCTGTCCTTCGTCGCGCTGGAAGGCCACCAGTCAGGCCACCCCTGCCTCGTCGCCAACAAGGGGCGCCTCGGCTTCGGCGCGGCCGCCAGCCGGTTCACCCCGGAGGCCAGGTCGCCCTTTCGCCTGCGCTGGGTGGCGGCGCATCCCACCATCGGGCGGTGCTGGGACATCGCGTCGACCGGACCCGACCATCCGGACGAGTCCACCATGGACCGGTCGGGCAATGCCGCCCTGGTCCGCGCGGAGCTGGACAGCGCAACCCGCGCCCAGTTCGCCGACGTCCTCGGCCGCGCGCTGGTGGCCGCCGCACCACCGGGGGACGCCCCCGCCCGCGCCAGCCAGCCCCCCTCGCCCACGGCACCCCCCACGGCGGCCGAGGACTACGTCTGGCTGCCGGTACACCCCTGGCAGTGGGAGAACGTGATCGTCCCGCTGTTCGCCGCCGAGCTCGCCACGGGTCTGCTGGTCCCGTTGGGGGAGGGACCGGACCGGTACCTCCCGCTGCAGGCCGTCCGCACGCTGGCCAACATCGACCGACCCGAGCGACGCAACGTCAAGCTCGCGCTGATGATCCGCAACACCCTGGTCTGGCGCGGCATGTCCGCGGCGGACGCCGCCGCCGGGCCGGCGGTGTCGCGCTGGCTGCTCGACCTGCGCGACGCCGATCCGTTCCTGCGGGAGGTGACGGGAGTGCTGCCCCTGCCCGAGGTGGCCGGCGCCGCCGTCGGACATGGGGTCTACGACGCCATCCCCGGCGCGCCCTACCGGCTGCACGAGTTGCTCGGCGTGATCTGGCGCGATCCGGTGGAGCGGCATCTCGTCGACGGGGAGCAGGCCCGCAGCCTCGCGTCGCTGCTCACGATCGGGTCGGACGGACGGTCCCTGACNGCGGAGCTGGTGGCCCGGTCGGGCCAGTCGGCCCACGACTGGCTCGCCGCGCTCTTCGCCGCGTTGCTACCCCCGCTGCTGCACTACCTGTACCGGTACGGCGTCGCCTTCACCCCGCATGGCGAGAACATCATCTGCATCTTCGACGCCGAGCAGCGACCCCGGCGGATCGCGGTGAAGGACTTCGGCGCCGACATCGAGCTGGTGGACGGCGACTTCCCCGAACGCGCGGGCATGCCCGCGCAGGCGGCCGCGTACTGCCGCCGCTGGCCCGGGCCGTTGCTGGCCCACTCGGTGCTCTCCGCCGTGTTCGCCGGCCACTTCCGCTACTTCTCCGTGCTGGCGGCGGATCATCTGCAGGTCGAGGAGGGCGAGTTCTGGCGGCTGGTCCGGGCGGCGGTCGACGGCTATCACGCGCGGTTCCCCCAGCTACGGGATCGTTTCCGCGAGATAGATCTGCTCACGCCCCGCTTCGACCGGGTCTGCCTGAACCGCGAGCAGCTCGCCGGCGCCGGGTTCCACGACCGGGCGGACCGGGACGGCGGGTTCGACCTGATGCACGGGGAGGTGGCCAACCCGGTGGCGACGATCACCGCCCGCGGGCCCGCGTCCCCGGCCGAGGCTTCGATGGCACAAACGGAGGGTGGATGACGTCACTGCCAGCGCCGATACCACCGGCCCGCTCCGCGGGACCCGCCGAGCGGCAGGATCCGGCCGAAGCGGCTGCTCACCTGCCCACACCTGCACCGCCTCAGCCCCCCGACCCGGCCTCGTCGCCCGATCGGGCCAGTGTCGGCCACGGCGCCGGCGCCGGCCCACGATCGGTGGACGTCGACCCCCAGGCCCTGGCAGATCCGCAGGCGGCGGCCATCGAGGCCCTGCACCCGCTGCTGACCGGCGACCACGCCGTCGAGGAGGTGATCGTCGCCACCGTCGACCTGCAGGGCCGGCTGGTCGGNAGCGCCGTGTCCCCCGACCACTTCACCGGCGAGGTGCTCGCCGACGGGATGGGCGCGTGCACCTACCTGCACGCGGTCGACGTGGACATGCAGACCGACGGCGGGTATCCGCGCACCCCCTGGTACGACGGCTTTGGCGATCTTCGACTCCGCCCCGATCTGACCAGCCTGCGCCGGGCACCGTGGCGCCCGTCCAGCGCGGTCGTCATGGCCGACGCGACCTGGCCCGACGGGGCCCCCGTGGACGTCGCCCCTCGAACGGTGCTACGCCGCCAGCTCGACGGGCTCGCCGCCGTCGGGCTCACCGCCCTCGCCGGGACGGAGTTGGAGTTCCTGGTCTTCCGTGAGTCCTACCGACGGGCGGCGCGGCGTTCCTGGTCGAGGCTCACCCCGGCCAGCCGCTACAACATCGACTACGCGCTGTTCGGCACCGAGGACCTCGACGACCTGACCCGGCGCATCCGGCGGGCCATGGCCGACGCCGGGATCGCGGTCGAGTCGGCTCGGGGTGAGGTCCATCCGGGCCAGTACGAGATCGTGTTCCGCTACGCCGAGGCACTCCAGGCGTGCGACAACCACGCCCTCTACAAGACGACAGCCAAGAAGATCGCCGCCGCGTCGGCGCAGGCGTTGACCTTCATGGCGAAGTACGACCAGGGCGAGGGGAACTCCTGCCACGTTCACCTCTCCCTGCGGGGAGTGGACGGGGACGAGCCGGTGTTCGCCGCCGCGCCCGGCCCCGGCCGATCCGACACCGCGGGGATGTCGCCGCTGATGTGCTCGTTCGTCGCCGGGCAGCTGGCCTGCATGGCCGACTTCACGCTGCTCTTCGCACCCAACGTCAACTCCTACAAGCGGCTCGCCCCCGGTGCGTTCGCGCCCACCGGGGTGAGCTGGGGACGCGACAACCGGACCTGCGCGGTGCGGGTCGTCGGCAGCGGGGCGGGGCTGCGCATCGAGCACCGCGTGCCCGGNGGGGATGCCAACCCCTACCTCGCGGTGGCCGGCATGATCGCCGCCGGCCGGTTCGGGATGGAGCACGGGCTGGCGCTCGAACCCGGCCGGATCGGCAACGCGTTCACCATGCCGGGGCTCCCGCCCCTGCCCGCGACGCTGCGCGACGCCGTCGAGCGGTGGCGGTCGAGCGCGGTGGCCCGCGCCGCCTTCGGCGACCGGGTGGTCGCCCATCTGGCTCATGCGGCCGAGGTCGAGCTGGCCGCGTACGAGGGCACGGTCACCGACTGGGAACGCCGACGCGGCTTCGAGCGCTTCTGACGCCGGCGGGCGGCCCGCCGTCGCCTTTCGCGCAGGACCGCGCTGCCCCTTTCTCCCGGCGACGGGCCCGATCCGGTCAGCCCGCCGACGGCCCCGGCCGCCCGGCCGGGCCCTGTCCGGCGTCGCCGCGCGGTGCCGCCCCGCCCTGGGCCGCGGACCGCTGCGCCGGTGCCAGGCCCGCGGCGGCCGATCCGAGCTCCGCGCGCGGGACAGACGAGGATTCCGGCCGGACCGGGGGGGCCGGCGCGCGGTACTCGTGGAGTCCGAACCGGTCATGCAGGATCCGCAGGGGGCGTGGCGCCCACCAGTTCGCGCTGCCCGCGACCCGCATGAACGCCGGGACCAGCACCCCCCGGATGAGCGTCGCGTCCAGCACGATGGCCAACGCCGTGCCGACCCCGAACATCTGCATGAAGCGGACCGACGAGGTCGCGAAGGCGACGAAGGTGACGGCGAGCAGCGCCGCCGCGGTGGTCACGATGCGGCCCACCCGGGCGAGCCCGGNGGCGACGGCCTCGCCGTTGGAGGCACCGGCATCGTGCGCCTCCTTGATCCGCGACAGCAGGAAGACCTCGTAGTCCATCGACAGCCCGAAGGCGATGCAGAACAGCAGCACCGGCATGGACGTGTCCAGNGGACCGGGGGTGAAGTCGAGCAGTCCCTCGAGGTGCCCGTCACTGAAGATCCAGACGGATGCGCCGAACACCGCGCACATGGCGAGGNCGTTGAGCACGATCGCCTTCACCGGTAGCAGCACGCTGCCGGTGAACAGGAACATCAGGACGAAGGTGGCCAGCGCGATCAGGCCGAGCGCGAGGGGAAGCCGGTGGGCGACCGTGTTCTTGCCGTCGACCAGGACGGCGGGCGCCCCGCCGATCAGGGCACTGGTCCCGGCGGGTGCCGGCACGGCCCGGGCGGCCCGGACGAGATCCTGCGCGCGGCCCGACGCGTAGTCGACCGAGGTCACCACCTGCAACGAGTCCGCGCCGGCGACCGCGAAGCGGCCGCTGGTCGGATCGGGGGGTAGGACACGGCGGCCCTGCACGTACGTTCCCAGCGCACCGTCCACGCGGGCCACGTCGGGCAGCCGCGACAGCGTCGCCGTGTAGGCGGCCAGCGCCGACCGGTCGACCGACCGCGTCCCCTCGGCCCGCACGACGACCTCCATGGCACCGCCGAGGTCGGCCGCGAAGTCCTCACGCAGCGCGTCCCCGACCACCCGGCTGGGCGCGGAGCCGGGCTGGAGCACCCGGTCGTCCGGCGTCCCGAAGTTGACGTGCAGGAACGGCGCCCCGAGCACGAGCAGCACCGCGACCACCGGCAGCCCGGTGAGCACCGGCCGGCGCATCACCGTCGCCGCCACCCGCCGCCAGAACGGGGATTCGCCCGCCTGGCGCACCGCGACCGCGTCCCCGCCGTCCCCGCCGTCCGCGCCGGAGATGCCCGCCGGCCGGGACCGACCCGTCCGGCGTCGGCGGGCCAGTCCGATCAGGCCACCCACCCGCCAGGCGTTCACCCGCTCGCCGAGCACCATCAGCAGGGCCGGCAGCGACACGATCGCCGCGACCACCGCCACCAGCGTCACCGCGATCCCCGCGTAGGCCATGGACTTCAGGAAGAACGGCGGGAACAGCAGCATCACGGCCAACGCAACGATCACCGTGGCACCGCTGAACAGGATGGTCCGACCGGCGGAGTGCACGGTCACCGCCACGGCGTCCGCGCGGTCGCGCCCAGCCGCCAGTTCCTCACGGAACCGGCTGACCATCAGCAGCGAGTAGTCGATACCGAGGCCGAGGCCCATCGCCGTCGCGAGGTTCACGGCGAAGATCGACACATCGGTGAGCCCGCCGATCACGGACAGCGCCGCGAAACCGCCGACGATGCCGAGCAGGCCGATGCCCAGCGGCAGCAACGCGGCGACGACGCCGGCGAACGCCAGCACCAGGAGCACCAGGGTGACGGGAATGGCGATCGACTCGGCCACGGCGAGGTCGCTGGAGACCTGGCTGCCGATGTCCTCGCCCACCGTCGCCGCACCACCCGGCAGCACGGTCACCGTGTCCGACCATTCTCGACGCGACTCGTAGCGATCGACGATGTCCGAGGCCTCGTCATCGTCCCGCACGCTGGCCACGACCAGAGCCGACCGGCCGTCCCGGGAGCGCAGTGCCGACCCCCCGCCGGTCCAGTAGGACACGACGTCGCGGGCGCCCGGCTGGGCGGCGAGATCGGCCGCCACGGACCGGCCGGCGGCGGCGACCGTCGGGTCGTCGACATCCCCTTGCCGGGCGGTGACGAGAAGGAGCACGTTCGGACGGCCGTGGAAGCGGGCGTCCATCACATCGGCTGCCCGGGTGGACTCGGAAGCCGGGTCGTCGAAGCCCCCGGTCTGCAGCTTGCCGAAGGCGGTGCTTGCGAGGACGCCGCCGCCGAGCAGGGCGACGACCGTGAGGACCAGCACCAGGCGTGGGCGGCGCGTCACCAGCGCCACAAGGGACGAGAACACGGCTTCCTCCACAGATGGGGCAACCCTGTAGAGAACAGTGTTCGCGCCGGGTGTTCTCGTCAAGGTCAGAAGGGCGAAAAGTTGACAGCGTTCACCCGGAGATCGACCATGGCCGCTGTGAGTAGTCCAGTCCCCCGCCNGGAACGGCTACGGCGGGCCACCCTCGACGAGATCAAGCAGACGGCGCATGCCCAGTTGGCGGAGCTCGGTCCTGCCGCCCTGTCCCTTCGGGGGGTGGCGCGGGCGATGGGCATGGCCCCCTCGGCCCTGTACCGCTACGTGGACAGCCGTGAGGTGCTGCTGGCCGAGCTGACGGCCGACGGCTTCGCCTCGCTGGCCGACGCCCTCGAGGCGGCGTTCACCGCGGGCGATCCGCACGATCATCTCGGTCGGTGGCTCGATGTCGCCCGGGCCCACCGCCGCTGGGCGCTGGACCACACCGTCGAGTACACGCTGCTCTTCGGTACGCGGGTACCCGAAGGCGGGTTCGTCAGCGTCCGGGTGGCCGCCGAGCTGCAGCGGTCGGTGGCCGTGCTGTTCCGCTGCATGACGGAGGCGATCGAGGCGGGGCTGGTCGACACCGGCCACCTCGACGCCGAGCTCACCCCGACGATGCAGGCCAGGCTGCGCGCCTGGGCCGGCGACCACGAGGTGGCGATCGACCCCGGTGGCATGGCGGTCTGCCTGGCGGCCTGGACCCAGCTGCACGGCTTCCTGTCACTGGAGTCCTTCGGCCATCTCCCCCCGGCCCTCGGAGATCCCGCCGATCTGTTCGACCGCCAGATGGTCGACGTGTTCGCTCAGGCCTGCCGCGCGATCGTTCCGGCGGCCCCGCCGGGCGCGCAGGACCCGACCCGACCGGACCGGACGGTCGGATCTGGACCAGCCCGCAGGGGCGGCCGTTAGAGCACCCGACCGGGCCACCCCCGCCCGGTCGGGGCGGATCGGCGCCCGGTCGGGGGCTGGGAATGGTCAGGCCGAGGTACGCATCCGGCGTTCCAGCGCGTCCAGGGCGACCCGGCGGGCACTCTTGATCTCCGGGAGCCGGGCCTGATAGGCCGGCGCCGTGGCCAGCGGCTGGTAGAAGCCCATACGCGGGACGAAATCCGTCTCGTCGTAGCCCGGGGGCCGATGCAGGGCGTAGGTGCGCCCCGGAAATAGCAGGTCGTAGTTGTCGGCGATCTGCCAGATGGCGACGTGCGGATCGACCCGGCGCCGTTGAAAGTATGCTTCCAGGACGTCGATTGTGAAACTAATCTCATGGAACTGTTTCACGAGACTGTGGTAATGCTGGCCGACCTGATACTTGATCGGCAGCTCGACCTGCAGGCTGTCCGAGTAGTCGAGCAGGTCGAGCGCCAGAACCTTCAGCGAGGTCTCCACGCCATAGCCGNGCGAGAAGGCCAGCGCCGCGAAGACATCCGCGTCGATGACGAACTCCCCGATCAGGGGCTGGATAGTGCGCGTGATGGACGGCACATACCGGGCGAGCTGTTTCGACAACAACGATCGCAGCATCTCCGTGGTGCGCCCNCCGGGCTGACCGTCACCCGTCACCCTCCGCGAACTTCCGTTCACGAAAAGTGGAGCGTTGCCGGCGGTCGTCGCGGCGGCCAGCACCCCGACCGTGTACGGATCGTAGCTTTCCAGATCGGCATCGTGGAAGATCAGCCGATTGCCGAACGCAAGGTAGGCGAGGCTGCGCATGGCGCCGGCCTTCCCGCCGGTGATCGTGGCCTCCCGGCCGGCATGGCGCTGCAGGACGGACTGCCCGCGGACGACCCAGCTCGCGCCCGCGTCCGTCGCGATGCGCACGAGGTCGTGCTCGTCGCCGTCCGAGGACGGATCGACGACGACGCCGATCTCGTCCAACACACTGNGTTCCTGCATCCACCGCTGCCGGTTCTGCGCGATGNTCTCGCCGAGAGTCCGGGCCGCCTCCGGGCCGCGGGCCGGGATCAACAGGCTCAGGGTGATGCCCTTGGCAAGCTTGTCCACCTCGATCGTGTCGAGGTCGAGGCTGGTGGGTTCGAGCGTTCGCACGGACGCCCCTCTCTCGTGACCTTTCTTGGGTACGGACAACCCCCGTACCGGTGACGACGTCCTGTGGGGATCTGCTACAGNCGTTGCGAGGTGGGTATCAGGCGGTCCGGGCGGTGATTCCCCCTCGTGCCACTGACCGCATGATTGCCTACCTCCGTTCACAACGCCTCGACCGCCCGGGTCGTTTCCGGTACCTCCACGCGCTCAGGTTCGCCGCGTCCTCTTCGCGGTCTGGCGGAGCATGACCGATCCGACACATGTCAGATGCTGGAGCGTCAAAGTATCGGTGTTGCGGCCCGGTCCGTCACTCCCCCTCTTTCCCCGCGGGTATCAACCACCACTTTCGGGACGGGCCGCGAACACACCGCGCCGCACCGGNACCGCACTACCGCCCCACGAGGCTACGGTGGGTATCCGACCAAGCGCCCGGAGCGGTTACTCCGGGAGCGATCGGGAGAGAACTACCCGCTGCCGGGCCAGCCGATGCCAGGCCGGCATCGGCTGACCGGATGCGCCGACTCGCCGACCCACCGACTCGGCCGAACGGGCCATGCCCAAGGGGCGCGCTCTCTCCTACCTCGTCAGTGGCACTCGGGCACCATCGCGGCCGGGGCGCCGGCGCGGCCGGAACGGCGGCGCGCGGTCAGGCGAACCCCAGCACCGGCAGCGTGGACGCCCACGCGGCCGGGGTGGTCGTAAGCCGGTCGTCCGGATGGGGTAACCCGACCCGTCCGTCGGCCTCCAGGGCCAGAAAGACGTCGACGACCGTTGGGTCGAACTGGGTGGCGCGCCCGGCCCGAAGCTGCTCCCGAGCGGCGGGTCCGCTCAGGGGATCCCGCCCACCGCGCCCGCCGCGCATCGCCGCCCAGGCGGTGCAGACCGCGAGGGCCCGTGACTCCATCCGGATCCGGGACCCGGCGATCCCGCTGGGGTAGCCGCCCCCACCGAACCACTCCCGCTGCTGAGCGATGATCTCTGCCTCCACCCGCAGGTCCGGTACCTGGGCGAGCAGAGTCGCGCCCATCACCGGGTGCAGGCGAATCAGGCGCCACTCCTCGGCGTCGAGGGGGCCCGGACGGGCGAGGACGTGCGGCGGCAGGAGGATCTTTCCGACGTTGTGCAGCCGCCCGGCCAGCCGAGCCCGGTGGCGTGCCACGGCGCCATAGCCGAGCACGGTGAGCACCTCCCCAAGCCAGTGGCCCACCGCCCGGCCATCCGCGCGCGGCGCATGCCAGGCGTCGACCTGTTCGGCGATCCGGCGCAGGCACTCGACGCCGTCGGGCAGACGTCTGGGCACCTCGCGCGGCTCCGCGACCAGCACCGCGGCCACCGCGGTGGCCACCGCGGAGGCGGCCGCGGCCACCGCCGCGGGCTCGGCAAGCACGGTCGGCGTGCCGTCCGGGTTGGCGGCGGTCGCCAAGACCGGTGCTGGGGCGAGCGGTGCGGGCGCAGGCGGGGAGGGCACGAGCGGGGAAGGCACGGACCCGAACGGGTCGACGGCAGGCTGCGGGAACGCGGGCGGGTGGATGCCGAGTGGATCAGCCGCACAGCCGTCGGCCACGGGATGGTCGCCGGCCGGCCAGTCCAGCGGCGAGTGTCGGGATGGCGGGGAGTCGAGCACCGGTCGACCGGCCGTCGGCAGTCGAGGCGGCCGCGTGTGGGACGAGGCCCGCGCGGAGGGTGTCGGCGCCGCTGCCGGCACCCGCCCCGGACCCGGCGCCCCCTCCGGACCGATCGCGACCCGGTCCCGGCCCGCTTCCTTCGCGGCGTACAGGGCCTGGTCCGCGACCGCGACCAGCGCGTAGACGTCGCCCGCGTGGTCGGGTAGGACGGCGCCCCCGACGGAGACCGTCACCGGCACGGACAGCGACGACGGGCCGGGGCCCGGGGCGGGACCCGGGGCGGCTCTGGCCGGGCCCGCCGTGTCCCGGCCGTCCCTGCGCGTCGTCGTCGCGACGCTTCCCACGGTCCGGATGGTGTCGGCCGCCCGGACCGTCGCAGCCTCCGCGCCGACGGGGAGGGGTGACCAGTCGGCGGAGGCGGGCGACCAGTCGGCGGCGGCGGCCGGCGCGGGCAGCGCCACCCGCACCGGCTCCCGCCCCACCCCGAGCCGCAGCCGTTCGGCGATGTCCGCCAGCGCGTCGCCCCGGACGTCCAGCGCAAGCAGCGCGAACTCCTCCCCCCCGTAACGGGCCACGACGTCCCCCGGACGGGTCACGTCGAGCAGCCGCCTGGCCACCTCGGCGAGCACCTGGTCGCCGGTCGGATGGCCGAACCGGTCGTTCACGGACTTGAAATGGTCGACGTCGACGAGGAGCAGGCCCATCCCCGACCCGATCTGACGAGCCCGCCGAGCGGCGACCCGCATCTCGGCCTCCAGATACCGACGGGTCCGTAGCCCGGTCAGGCCATCCGTGATCGCGACTCGTCGTTGATCGGCCTCCAGCCGGGCCATCCGGGCGATGATCAGAAGCACGATGCCGGCGCTCACCACCGCGATCACGCCGACATCCCGGACATCGCCGCGACCAGCCTGCACGCCGAGCACTACCGGCCCGACCAGCCCGAGCCCGCACAACCCGGCCACCCTCCACCCGTCGCGGATCGGCACCGTCGGCGGCGACACCGACTGGCCCGATCGGGCCAGCGAGGGATGGCACGCGGCGGCGGTGAGCAGCAGGGCGCTCACCATCCGGGCGGCGTTCGGGCCATCCACCCCCGCACCGCCCGAACCCGTCATGCCCATGCCACCCGCCATGCCCACGACACCCGTCAACCCCATGCCCCCCGCGGTGGCGTCACCGATCCGGGTGAACACGTCGGCGGCGTCCGCGGCCACGCTCACGAGCACCCCACCCGCCAGCAGCAGCAGTGTGGCCGGGCGCTCGCCGTCCCCCGCCGTGAGCAGGACGGTCACACCAACCACCACCAGACTCGCCGCCGTACACGCCACCGGGATGATCCCGGCCGCCGAGGCACCCCCGGCTCGCACCGCCGGTGCCGCCAGATACACCCAGGACAGCAGGCAGGCCGCGGCGAGGACNATCGCGGTGTCCAGCAGGCCGGCCGCGCTTCGCCCGGGACGACGCGCCCGCAGCAGTGTCAGCAGGCCGGCGACCAGCAGCGGATAACGGAGGAACAGAACGACGTCCGCCGCCGCACCGGGTGTGACCGAGGACACGTGCGGGCAGATGAAGAGGACCGCACCGGTGGCCGCGTAGAGAACCTGACCGCCCGCCAGGAGCATCCAGCCACGGCGCGGTTCGGCGGCGAGGCGATGCGGTCCGGCAAGCAGGGCACCGGCGGCAGACAGGCTTACCAGCAGGTACAACGCCATCCGGCAGCCGAGCCCGACACCCACCGCGGGCGGCAGGACGGAGGCGACGACCGCGGCCAGGCCGGCCCCCGGACAGGCGAGCCAGCCACGGCCCGGCCCGGCGCGCCACGGCGGGGCCGGCATCACCCCTCGGTTCGGGACGCGGGATCCGTTCGGGGGGGTGCCGGCGAAGGCGGCGACGCCGACGCGACCCCAGGCCCGGACCTGGGCCGCCCGGCGGGCGCGGGGACGCGGTGACGCCAGGGGACGGCCCGCGGCAGACCCGTCGTCGGTTGGTCCACCGACGAGCTTGGGCTCGTGGACGATGCGGGACCGGGTGGCGGCGAACAGCCACCCCGGGGGGAGCGGGCCATGAGCAGCCTCTCAGTTGACCGGACGGGTGGTGCGCATACCGGCCGCGTACGCCCGATGCCTCCCGGCGATCCATGACCGGATCCGGCAGCAGCGGCAGCACCAGTCCCGCCCAGACGGTTTCGGTGGGTCGATCGCCGCGACCTTCCGAAACCGTACCGAACCGTCGCTCTTCGTACACACTCGTTTGAGTCCTCGTATGGACTCTTGTCCGATTCTTGTTCTCGGCTCCCACTCACCGGGTGCGGAAGCACGTATGCGGACCGCCCGAGCGGCCCGTCCTCGCCGGCCGGCCGGGCATCGGTGCTGNGCGGTGATCCGTGGACGATCGTCAGGGATGCGCGACGAAGTTGAAGTGGCGACCGGTCTCGAAGGTGTCCCGGAACTTGGGCAGGGTGTACGGACCATCGCCGTCGAGATCGAAGATCNGCAGACCCAGATCGCCGTCGACGAGCTCGTACATCTCATCCGCCGTCGTGCCGTAGTCACGCGCACCGGCGCCGAACTCGAAGACCAGATGCGGCCGGCTGGCGGCGATCAGTTTCCGGGCGCCGCGGAACACTCCGTACTCGGCGCCCTCGACGTCGACCTTGATGAGGGTCGGCTGGTAGTCCGCGGGCAGCGCCTCGTCGAGAACCTCGACCGCCACCTGGATCTGTTCGACGTCCTCGGTGTCCGGCACCCGGTCGCGCAACCCGCTGTAGGCGGGCCGGCTGCGGACGTAGCTGAACGGCAGTACGCCGGGCTTGTCCGACAGCGCCGCCTGGCGCACCTGGACCCCCGGGAAGTCGGTCGTCAGGGCGGCCGCCATGTGCGGCAGGGGCTCGTAGGCGATGTGCTGTCCCCGCGGGGCGTGCTGCAGAATCGTTCGGAGCACGTCTCCGCGGTGCGCGCCCACGTCGATGCAGTTGGAGTTCTCCCGCAACACGAACGACAGCAGGAGAGCCAGGTGACGGTCGTCATTGCGATTNCGCCGGGCCGTNGGCACGACGGTGTCACGCACCAGCTTCAACGCCGGACCGAGGCCCAAATCGACCGCCTTCCGGCGGAGCTGAGCAAGCTGCTTTTCCACCCGAGGATCCATCCGCACAACCTCCCGTTGCCCCATCGGTGATCTGCCGGAGTGGCTTAACCCCACGTTCCACCACAGCATCTGGCCACCCACTATTAGGGGGACGCGATCAACGGTCAATAGCGGTGGTACCACCTCGCCGCCATCACGCGCGGCACGGCCGGCAGAATTCTGCCGCAACGGCAGACTTGCACGACCGGACCCTGACGCCCGGGAAGAGTGGCCGGACCTCCCCGCGCACCGCGATCCGGCGGTCGCCGAGGCCACGCATTGCGTTGGAGCAGACGTAATCCGCACACGTTCTCACGGAAAGAAGCAAGGACATCACCCGCAGAGTTCCATCCCTGCGAGGAGTGGTCCTCCGGCGACGTTCGGATGTCGGCGTCCCCTGCGGTCGCCGTACCTGACCGGGCGGNGTCGCCGGCATTCCGCCGCGCCGGGACCCGACGACACCGGCCGGCCGACCGGACGCTCACCATGCCGGGAAGGTCGGGGTCGCGGCCAGGTCACGATGAGGACACGGCCGCGAAACCCCACGATCGCAGCCCCCGCACCCGAGATCGGGACCTCGCCCGGGGAGGAGCACGTCCTCCGGTCGGGGGCCCGCCCCGTCAGCCGGCGGCGACGAGAACGGGGCCGTCCTCGGACCGCGCGGCGAAGGACTCGACCGGCGGGCAGGTGCAGACCAGGTTGCGATCGCCGTAGGCGCCGTCGATGCGGCGCACCGGCGGCCAGTACTTCGCGGTCCGCAGGGCGGCTACGGGGTAGGCCGCAACGGACCGCGGATAAGGATGCGGCCATTCGTCGGCGGTGACCATCTGGGCGGTGTGCGGGGCGTTGCGCAGTGGGTTGTCCGTGCGCGGCCAGGTTCCGTCACCGACCTTGTCCGCCTCCGCGCGAATCGCAATCATGGCAGCNCAGAAACGGTCGATCTCCGCCAGGTCCTCGCTTTCGGTCGGTTCGACCATCAGGGTGCCGGCCACGGGGAAGGACATGGTTGGCGCGTGGAAACCGTAGTCGATGAGCCGCTTGGCCACGTCNTCCACCGTGACACCGGTCCGCTTCGTCAGCGGCCNCAGGTCGAGAATGCATTCGTGNGCAACCAGTCCGTCCCGTCCGGCGTAGAGCACCGGATAGTGCGGCCGGAGCCGGTGGGCGATGTAGTTGGCATTCAGCACGGCGACCGAGGTGGCCTGTCGCAGCCCGTCCGCCCCCATCATCTGGATGTACGCCCAGNGAATCATCAGAATTCCGGCGGAGCCCCAGGGCGACCCCGAGATGGGCCCCACACCACTCGCCGGCCCTGCCTCGGCCCGCAGCGGGTGGTTCGGCAGGTAGGGCAGCAGCTTCTCGCCGACCGCCACCGGCCCGACCCCCGGGCCGCCGCCGCCGTGCGGGATGCAGAACGTCTTGTGCAGGTTGAGGTGGCTGACGTCGGCACCGAACTGGCCCGGCTTCGCGAGCCCGACGAGCGCGTTGAGATTCGCCCCGTCGACGTAGACCAGCCCGCCGGCCTCGTGAACGATCGCGCACGCCTGCCCGATGCCCTCCTCGTAGACGCCGTGCGTCGACGGATAGGTCACCATCAGCGCGGCGAGAACGTCGGCGTTCGCCCGCGCGCGGCGCGCCAGATCGTCGAGATCGACATTCCCGTCGTCGTCACAGGCGACCACGACGACGCGCATTCCGGCCATGGCGGCGCTCGCCGCGTTCGTCCCGTGCGCGGAGGAGGGAATGAGACAGACGTCGCGGGCCGGTGCCCCGGGCAGCGCATTGTCGCGGTGATAGGCACGGATCGCGAGCAGACCGGCAAGCTCACCCTGGCTGCCGGCATTCGGCTGCACCGACACGCCCGCGTAGCCGGTGATCCGGGCCAGCCAGTCCTCCAGATCGCGGATCATCGTCAGGTATCCGCCGGCCTGGTCGAGGGGCGCGAACGGGTGTATGTCGGCGAACTCCGGCCAGGTGACGGCGGCCATCTCGGTGGTCGCGTTCAGCTTCATCGTGCAGGACCCCAGTGGGATCATGCCCCGGTCCAGGGCCAGGTCGAGGTCGGACAGCCGGCGCAGGTAGCGCAGCATCGCCGTCTCGGAGCGGTGCTCGTGGAAGACCGGGTGCTCGAGGTAGGCGTCGGTGCGCACCAGCTCGC
This sequence comes from Frankia sp. AvcI1, assembly GCF_001420875.1. Taxonomy (NCBI): domain Bacteria; kingdom Bacillati; phylum Actinomycetota; class Actinomycetes; order Frankiales; family Frankiaceae; genus Frankia; species Frankia sp. AvcI1. Next base: position 59,654 of record NZ_LJFZ01000027.1, read on the forward strand.
GCGGCAGCGCCGACGCCGCCGCGGGGGTCGCCGGGGTCGCCGGGGTCGCGGGGGCCGGCACCTCGGCCGATGCCGCCGCGGGCACCCCGAACGCCGCCCAGACGGCGCGCAGATCCGCCTCCACGGTCGTCTCGTTGCAGGAGACCCCGACGTGGTCGCCGTCGACGAGCCGCAGGTTGACGCCGTGTGCCAGCGCCTCGGCCACCACCTCGGCGGCCCGGCCCGGCACCGCCGCGACGACGGTGTCGAAGAAGGTGTCGGCGCCGAGGGGTATCCCGCCGGCCCGCAGCCCCTCGGCGAGCCGGACCGCGAGGCCGTGGATGCGCTGGGCGATCCCGGCCAGTNCCTGCGGGCCGTGGTAGACGGCGTACATCGAGGCGAGCACGGCAGGCAGCACCTGGGCGGTGCAGATGTTGCTCGTCGCCTTCTCCCGCCGAATGTGCTGCTCACGGGTCTGCAGGGTGAGTCGGTACGCGGGCGCGCCGTCCGCGTCGACCGACACCCCGACCAGCCGTCCGGGCAGGGACCGCTCCAGACCCTTGCGGACGGCCAGGTAGCCGGCGTGCGGCCCGCCGAACGACAGCGGCAGCCCGAAACGCTGGGTGCTGCCGACGGCGATGTCGGCGCCGAGCTCGCCGGGCGAGCGCAGCAGCGTCAGTGCCAGCGGGTCGGCCGCGACCGTGACGACGATCCCCCGCGCACGTGCCTCGGCGATGACCGACCGCGGATCGCGCAGCGCCCCACCCGGTCCCGGGTAGGACAGCAGTAGCCCGAACGCCGAGTCCAGCACCTGCGCGGGCACCCCGGCGTCCGGGGCCGCGGGGTCGCCCGCCGCCAGGCCCCGGGACAGGTCGGCGACGTGGACGGTCACGCCCAGCGCCTCCGCCCGGGTCGCCACGACCGCGATCGTCTGGGGCAGCGTGTCCGCGTCGATGAGGAACGTCGCGCGGGACCCCTTGGCCGTGCGCAGCGCGATCTGCATCGCCTCGGCGGCCGCGGTCGGCTCGTCGAGCAGGGACGCTCCGGCGACCGCCAGACCCGTCAGATCGGTGATCACCGTCTGGAAGTTCAGCAGCGCCTCCAGCCGACCCTGGGAGATCTCCGGCTGATACGGCGTGTATGCCGTGTACCAGGCGGGGTTCTCCAGGACGTTGCGCTGGATGACGCCGGGCAGCACCGCGGGATGGAAACCCAGGCCGATCATCGACGGNACGGGGTGGTTGTCGCGTCCGAGCGCGCGCAGAGCCGCCAGAACCGCCGTCTCGTCGAGCGCCGCGGGCAACTCGAGGCTGCGGTCGCGGATGACGGCCGGGACCGCGGCGTCGGTCAGCGCCCGCAGCGACGCCACCCCGAGCGCGGCGAGCATGGACCGCTGGGCCGCGGCGTCCGGCCCGATGTGACGGTCGGCGAACCGGGGATGGGCCACGGCCACGGCCGCCGAAGCGGTGACGTCGCTGGTGGCGGCCGCTACGGAGGCGTCCTCGTGATCGGTGCCGTGAAGCATGATGAGCGCTCCGGAGGTCGGGCGACGACGACAACGAGAGTCGACGCCGCGGCGGGCCTCCCCCTCTGTCATTGGCCTGAGAGCTTCACCGGCCGCCGCCGCCATGGGTCCGAGCCGAGGACCCGCGGACGACGGCCGCGGCTTTCACCGTCGGCGGGACATCGGGATGTCCACTTTCCAGAGTTGCCTGACCCGGCGGTTGGGGGCCTGAGAGTTTATGGGGAGAGCTTGCTCCTTCGGCGTCCCGGCAGTCGCGGCCGGGACTCTCCCGCGCGGGTGTGAGCGGCAGCAGTATGCAGTTCGTTGCCCCGCAGACTAGCTGCGATCGCGATCCCTCGCCAACGATGGTCCGATCGGGGGCTGCGCTCGACGACGCACCCACGCCGCCCCGCTCCGGCGGCAAGCTCACGGCGGNAAGCTCACGGCGGCAAGCTGAGGGCTACGTGCTCAGGGCGACGTGCTCAGGACGGCGGACTAGACGAAGAGCGTCTCGTAGGGGCGCAGCAGCCGGGCCAGCGTAGGCGCCCCGAGGACCGCCGAGTCCGCCGGATCGTCGGACAGCGCAGCGATCTGGGTGGTGTAACAGTCGACCGCGCGCCGCTTGGCCTCCTGCAACGGGCGGGGCAGGGGCACCGTTCGAGCCCTCGCCCATGGCACCCTGGGGTCAGCTGGAACCGCCCAGTGCCAGGTCCAGACGGGGTATTCCAGCAGCCGCGCNCCGGCTCGTCCCGCCGCCAGCACCGCCGCGCGCCCCGTGGCCTCATGGTCCGGATGGCGGTCCCCGGTGTATGTGGTCAGCACCCAGCAGCCGGGGGTGAGCAGCGGTTCCACCTGATCGGCGAGCNCCGCCTCGTGCCCGGCGACCTGTCCGTCCCCTAGCCCGATCCGGTGCACCGGCACCTCCGCGAGCCCCAGCGCGGCCAACGCGGCGTGCTGCTCGGCCACCCGCCGCCGGGCCAGTTCGGCCGGGGCCAGNGTGGGCGACCCGGGATGAGATGCGTCGCCGTCGGTGACCGCGACGACGGTGATCGCAGCGCCGAGGGCGTGCAGGCGGACAAGTAGCCCGCCCACGCCCAGAACCTCATCGTCCGGATGGGGGGCCACGACGACCACTGCTGGCGGCGCGGGGGTGAGATCCAGCTCCGACCAACCCGGCTGCCAGGCCCNCCAGGCCGATTCGGGGGTGCCGTCGTCGGTGAAGGGCCGGCCCGCCTCGGCGGTGTCTTCGTGCATCGCTCATCCATACGCCGAACCACCGGCGCTCCGCACGGACATCGGGCCGGGGACCGGCCGTGATGCTCGTCCCGGGCCCCCCGCGACGCGGGACCGGCTCCCGGCGGACGCCTCGGCCTCCCTCGGCGCCGTGGCCGCCACCGGGTGCTGCCAACGCCCCCAACGCCCTCAGTGCTGCAGCGCCTCGCACTTGGCTGCCTCGGTGTCCGTCAGCGCGCCGTCCTTCTCCCGGCGGAAGACGGCCTCGGCCATCCGGTCCGACGAGGTCTGACTTGCGACCTGCCTGGCCATCTCATCGTTGGAGGTGCCCTCGCCGGCGGGCCTCGTGCGTCCCTTCATCGTCTGAGCCATGGCCTGCCTCCTCCTGTCCCGGCCGCGACCGGCATGGCCCGATCGGCCATGATTGATGCCGCGCACCCGCCCGAGTGGGCCCCCCGCACGCGGCGGTGTACGGCGCCCGAGCGGGCCCGGTCCCCGCACGGCCCGCCCCGCAAGCCGCCCCGTGTCGGACTACCCGCCCGCGACCGGCCGGAACCGCCGTGGACCGGTTCACGCGGCGCGGACCGGAGGCCGGCGAACTCGACGAACGGGTGGACACCCGGTGGGTGGGGGCGGGGCGCCGGCCCGTTCCGGGTGCCGACCCGCGCGGGCTACCAATGACGGGCGATCGGTGCTCGGCACCGGCCCGATCGCCCTGCGGCGAAGGCGCACCTGGACCCGGTGCGGGGGTTCAGCGGCGGCGATCGGCCGTGGAGACCCGGGCATCGGGTCCGCCTGTCCCCGCCGGTCGGTGGGCGGCCCGATGGGGCGTCGGCGCCGTCCGGCGCAGCCTGCGCAGTTCGGTGCGGACCGTTCGGGGCGAGATCCGCCTGCCGAGTCGGCGACGGCGTGGGACGGCGCGACGGACCGCCTGCTCGAGGCCGTCGACCAGGCGCCACGCCTCATCCGCAGCGCGCCGGCCGGGACCCTCGTCCCAGCGGCCGATGGTGCCGTCGTCGAACAGTGCGAGCGTGGCGAGGTCGGCCAGCCCACGCAGCGCGGTCAGTCCGGCGTCGTCGACCAGGCCCGCCGCGAGAGCCACCACCTCGCTGGGGCTGGCCGCCTGCGGCATCGCCCGGTCGGAATCGGCGAACATCTCGATGGCTCGCTGCCAGGCGACGACGATCCGCGCCCTGCTCCCCTTCGCGGCGCGCCGCGCCCGCCGGTGCCGCGCGATCGGCAGCGCCCAGCCGAGCAGGAGACAGCCGAGCACGGCGGTGACGCCGACGGCCGTCACCGACGGGAGGACAAGTCCCACCCAGCCGGGCGAGGGCGATCGCCGGTCGGTGGAACGCGACGGGGCCTGCCCGGGCGGGGTGGCCTCCGCCCGACCGGGCGGTACGGGGACGGTGGTCCGCAGCACCTCCTCCACGAGTGAGGTCTGCGCGGAGGACTCGCCCTGGGTGGACCCGGCCACCGTCGCACCGCGTTCNTCCCCCGCGCGGGGGGTCGGGAAGAACGGCAACCAGCCGGCGCCGTCGAAGTTGACCTCCGCCCAGGCCAGGGCGTCGGCGCCCCGGATCGTGCGGGTCGCCCCGGCGGAGTCGGCGGCCGTGAATCCCACGACGAGGCGGGTGGGCAGGCCCAGCAGCCTCGCCGCGAGGACGAACGTCGTGGCGAACTGTTCGGAGGTGCCGCGTCGGGTCTGGCCGAGGAAGTGGTCGATGTGGGCGAGCGAATGCCCGGCGGGCACGGTGGGATCGAAGCTGAAGCTCGCCATCAGGTACTGGCGCAGCAGGGCGGCCCGCTGGTAGGGCGTCGCGCCGCCGCCGGTGGCGACNGAGGCCAGTTCCCGCAGCACCGGGGGGACCCCTTCGGGCACCGCGAGGTAGGGGGCGTTGGACGGCGTCGCGGAGACGGTGAGGGCGAGCAGCCCGTCGGCGGTCATGGTGGTCGGCGGGGTGGAGACCAGGCGCAGCCGGTTGCCGGGGCGCAGTGGCGTGGTACGCACGAGTGTGCCGTCGTCCGGATCGACCGCGAACCGGCCTGCCGGCCCCTCGGGAGCCGCCGCGGAGCGCAGGCTGCTCGGGGAAGGCGGCGTGCCTGCGGTGATCGAGGCGGGCGATGTCGGCGAGGCGGGCGATGTCGGCGAGGCGGGCGATGTCGGCGAGGCGGGCGACACCGTGCCGGCGGCGGAGACCATGGCGAACCGGCCGAGCCGAGCCAGGGCGGGTACAAGATCCCCACCGAGGTCGACGACGGTCAGATCCTGGGTGACCGGTGTGGACGGCTGACCACCGCTCTGGCCCGCGGCCCGTCCCGCCCGCCCCCATACGCCCGCCCCGCCGATGATCGCCCGTCCCGCGGGCAGGTAACGGCCGCTCGTGGACCAGGTGGCGCCGTCATAGGAGTCGAGGACGGCGAGCCGGAGCGCGACCGGCCCCGACGGCTGCGGGGACAGCCCCACCCGGAACAGGACCTGGTCGGGATGGGTGGTCCACCCGGCGAGCCGGCTCAGAGGGTTGAGGGCGGCAAGCGGTGCCGGCGCGGTCGTGCGGTGGTCGCGAGGGTCGACGGGCGATCGCCCATCCGGCCCGATCGGACCATGGGCGAGGGCGAGACCGGCGCCTACGACGAGGGCCACGGCGACGATGGACCGCGCCGCGAGGCGGAGCGCCGCCCAGCCTCGCGGGGTTGCCACGGGCAGCAGACCTGGCCCGGATCGGGGGGACACCGAGGCCCCGCCCGGGCCGCCGCCCGGCCCGGCGGGGCCGGGGGCGGCGACCGCGAATTCTCCCGGTGACCGGGACAGGACGCTCCCGCGTACCCGGACGAGGACCGCGGCCGCCGCGGCGAACGCGGCGGCGAGCGGCGCGTCGGATCCCGGCACGGGGGCGGCGTAGGCAACCGCGACCGCCAGGACCAGGGCAGCGGGCAGGGCGGGCAGGAGCCGAGCCCGGGTACGGATGACGAGTTCCGCGCCGATGGCGGCGGCCAGCCAGGTCAGTGNCGCCGGAACGAGCAGGAGGGCCCCGTCGGGCGGCACCGGGACGGCCGCGTCCAGCAGGCGCGCCCATCCGTCCAGGACGCCCGAACGGACCAGGGACAACCGCGCCCAGAACCCACCCGCGCCGGCCGCCACCGTGAAGCTGGCCCAGGCCAGGAACCCCCCGACCCAGGTCACGACCGTCCCGACAAGGGGCACCGGCCGGCGCCGCAGGCCCANCACCGCTGTTGTGATCACGGGCACGACCGCGGCGACAGGAATGATCACCTGTAGATCGGGGAGACGGAAAATCCGGCGGAAGCCGAAACCGGCCAGGATCGCGAGTCCCGCCACCACCGCCAGGGCCACCAGGCGAGGCCGCACCGGCACCTCCGGACGGGCGGGAAGGTCGACCCCGACCACATGCCCCCCGCTCGCGCCGGCCGCCGAGCGCACGGCCCCGCCGGGCGGTGCACCGAGCTGCGTCATGGCCGGGCCGTCCNGGGGGAGCCCCGTGGCCATCGCCAGTGCCGTTCGCCGGTCGGCCAGTACTCGCCGAGCGCCTCGGCATCGGCAACGTCGATCACCGTCAGCCGGCCGGCGGCCCTGGTGGCGGTTCCGTCCAGGTGCGTACCGCCGGTGGGGACGGTGCTGCCGAGCACGCCGATCCCCACCACCCGGCCGGACGACGCGGTCCGCAGGCGGGCCCGGTCGGAGGAGTCGCGCCGATCGATGGCTCGGGCAGCGGCCGGGCTGCGGGGGCCCACCCGGACCAGGACGACGCGCCCGTACGCGTGAGCCACCGGGGCGAGTGCGGCCAGCGCCTGCCGGTCGAATCCGCCGGTGACGAGCACCAGCGTGCCGAGCCCGCCGCGACGCAGCGTTGCGACGACGTCAAGCGAGGCGTTGTCGTCCAGGTGCACACCCGCCAGCTCGTCCATCAGGGCGTCGGCATCCCGCCGGCGGCGCCGGCCAGCCACGCGCAGCCCGGCGGTCGTCACGAGCCGCACCCCGAACGCCTCCTGCGCGCAGGTCATCACCGCGGCGGCGGCGACGTCCACGGCCTCCTCGAACGTCGCGACACCGACCCGACCGGGCGGGTAGGCCGCGGGCCGGTTGTCGAGGACGACGGTGGCCGCCGGCTCGCTGGGATCGACATGGGTGCGGACCATCAGTTCGCCCGCCCGCGCGCTGGACGGCCAGTGCACGAGGCGGAGATCCTCACCGGGCGTGTATCTCCGCAGGGTGTGGATCTCCAACCCGCCGGNCGTGCCCTGCCCGGTCTGCCCGTCCGGGTCGCGCGAGGGCGCGGAAGCNAGCGGTGCCAGCGGCCGGGTCCGCGGTCGGACGTGCAGGGTGTCGGCCGCCGGCAGCCGCTGCCGGCGCAGGGTGAGGCCGAACGGATCCGATCTGATCACCTCCGCGGGGCCCAGCCGGACCACCCCGCGTCGCCTGGTGTCCATGGCGAGCTCGATCGTCCGGCAGCCCGAGCCGGCGAGTCGGGGCACCGGGACGGACACTGCCGCAGCCGGCGTGTCCGTCCCGGTCGGGGGGTACGTATCCGGCGCACCGGCCGCCGCGGCCCGGCCATCCGTGCCGGCGCCGCGGGACGGCGTGGAGCCTGAGCCGTGCAGGACGTCGGCAGCGCGCGTCGGGCGGTCGTCAGGCCCGCCGCCCGTGCGCGGCGCCCCCCGGTGCGCGGCCGGGAGGGTGTGTACGCGGCCGCCCCCTCCGCGGGCGGTGACGGTCGACGCACGCCGGTCCCACCACGTCTCCACCAGGTCAGAGGCGGCCAGCAGCCGCCCCGCACGAGGGGCGCCCGGCCCTGGCGGGTCCGGACGGGCGACGACGGGGCCGTGCGGCAGGTGCAGGGTGAACGGCGGCGAAGGCCACCGCGACATGTTGCGGACCGTCACGGTGAGGGTGGCGGGCTCGCTCCGGATGACTCGTCTGGGCGACACACGGACGGTCACCGACACTCGTGGACGGCGAACGGCCGTGGCGGCCGCGAGGCCCATCGCCGCGGCCCCCGCCCCGCCGAGGACAGCCAGCTCCGCGTAGCGCAGCACCCGCGCGCCCAGCAGCAGGACCGCGACGGTGACGCACACCCCCCAGCCCAGCGGGGTGGCCCTCAGGCGGGCCCGTCCCGGCGTTTCCGCGCCCCCCACGGGTCCGCGATTCGGCGGGCAGCCCTGCTCCGCCCGAGCCCGCCCCGCCTGTGTCGGGCCCGGCGGAGCGGAGGCTGCCCGCTGTCCGACGTCTGCCCGCTCGCCAACGTCCGGCCGGCCTGCGACGTCCGGCCGGCCTGCGACGTCCGCACCGGCCGAGGCGGTCCGTCGGCCCGCCGGGGCGTTTCCTCGGCCCGAAGCGGCCGGCCGCGGTAGTGGCTCCGGGACAGGCGGGCGATGGCGCTCACCGAGCCCGCGCGCGGTCTGCCCGGGGGGTTCGGGCTGATCCGGCACGGACCGGCCCGTCCGGCGCCGCATGGTCCGGACGAGGGAGGCTGACGACGGAGGCTCCGTGGCACGCGGCACCGAGGCGGGCGGCTCCGTGGCACGCGGCACCGAGATGGGCGGCACCGAGGCGGGCAACGGGGTGGTCGTCGTGTCCGCGTCGATGACCCGGAGTAGCCCGCGGTCGGTCCGGTCGTCGCCCGGGCGACGGTCGTCGGGGTGCGACACGATCAGATGCCGACGAGGCGACGCGGTGACGGCACCGTCTGCAGGATCTCGTCGACGACGTCCTCGGCGATGACGCGCCGCAGCTCGGCCTCCGGGCTGAGCACCAGACGATGCGCCAGAACAGGGCCGGCCACCGCCTTGACGTCGTCGGGAGTGGCAAATACCCGGGCGTGNGCGGCGGCCCTGACCTGGACGGCGCGCAGCAACGCGATGCTGCCCCGTGGGCTTGCGCCCAGCCGGACGATGTCGGGGATGGTCCGCGTGGCGGCGACCAGGTCCACCAGGTAACGGCGCAGCGCCGGCGCGACGTGGACGGCGAAGGTCTGGGCCGCTCGGGCCACGACGTCCTCCGCCCGCATCACCGGCCTCAGGTCCTCGATCCGCCGTCCCACCTGCCGGCCTTCGAGGATCTCCANCTCGGCGTCGACCGACGGGTACCCCATCCTCAGCCGCATGAGGAACCGGTCCAGTTGGGCCTCGGGAAGGCTGTACGTCCCGTCCATGTCGATCGGGTTCTGCGTCGCGACGACCATGAACGGGCGGGGCACGGGATAGCCCGTGCCGTCGGCGGTGACCCGCGCCTCCTCCATCACCTCCAGCAGGGCCGACTGCGTCTTCGGCGAGGCCCGGTTGATCTCGTCGCCGATGACGAGGTTGGCGAAGACGGGTCCGGGGCGGAAGCCGAACTCGTTGGCACGCTGGTCGTACACCATCGTCCCGGTGATGTCCGCCGGCAGCAGATCCGGCGTGAACTGGATGCGATGGCAGCCGGCGTTGACCGAGGCCGCGAGGCTTCGGGCCAACGAGGTCTTGCCCAGGCCCGGAACGTCCTCGACGAGCAGGTGCCCCTCGGCGAACAGGCAGATCGTCGCGAGCTCGACGACCTCCCGCTTGCCTCGGATGACCTTCTCGACATTCGCGACGACGTCCTGGAAGGCAGCCGAGAACGCGGCCACGCCGGACTGGTCACCGCGCAGATGGTCGCGGTCGTCGTTCCTGTTCGTCATGCCCTGCCTCCTGGTCCGGTCGGGGCAGGGAACGCTGACCGTCCTCGCCGCGCGGGCTGGCTGCTCATCACCGGGTCGGGCTCCTCCTCGCTGGTGGGGGTGGGCTGGTGCGAGTCGGGAGGCGGACCGTGCCGGACGAGGGGGCGACCGGCCCGGTCCGCCCACGGGCGGTGGGGAGATCCGCCCGGGAACGGTGACTCCGGCGACCGTCGCCGGCACGGAGACGATCCGTTCCGCTGCGGTAGACGACGGGCACCCCCGTTTCGTTGTGCCATAGCCCGAATTAGTTGTTGATCTGATGGCCGGAGGAGCCACACCGACATGCACGCGCCGCACCGGCGTGCCACGTGCTGCGCGAGCCTCTCGAGGCGATGTCACGAAAGGCAGCAATCGCGTCGCAACCTGTCCGGTGGATGCCGCGTCTTACCTATCGAGAGGGATGACCCGCCCGAGTGGTCCATCTCGGGTTAGTCAACATCAGAACATGAATATCAACAGACTNCCGCGCGCCGTTGGGTATGGCGCCTGGGACGCGGTGAGCGCTGTACCCCTCCCACGGCGCTCCCCCNCGGTGTCTGTGTGGGCGGGCGGGGTGGCACGCCCACACAGACACCGACCCGTTACGGGCCGCCTGCACTCCGGCGCCGAGTACCGACGACGCTCGGCGCGGCCGGGCCACCGCAGCCGCGCCGCATCCGCGCGCCGGCCATGATCAGGGAAAGTGAGACCACACCATCTCCGCATTCGGGCGGCGGCTTCGTCGCGTCATCACGGCGGCGGCCGGGGCGGCCCTGTGCGTGGGCGCCGGGCTGGCCGCCGCCGCGCCCGGAACGCCGCCGTTCGCTCTCGACCTCACCACCGGCGGCACCTGGCTGGCGAGCGCGTCGACCGGCATCGTCACGCACCTGCAGAGCACGACCGGGCGGGCCGACGCAGCCGTCACCGTGCCCGGCGCGGTCGGGCATCGGCTCTCCGTCCTGCGCGACGGCCCGGATCTCCTCGTCTGCGACGAGGACGCCGGCCTGCTCCACCTGATCGAGCCGCAACGCCTCGCCCCCGCCCGAACGGCCACGCTGCGTCCCGGCACCACGGTGATCGTGGGAAACAGGGTGATCTACGCCGTCGACGCTGCGAGCGGGCGGGTACGACGCCTGGACGGACGGTTGCTCACCGACGTCGGACCGGTCATCGACCTCGGCGGAACCCTTGGCACCGCCGTCCGGACGCGGGACGAAACGCTGTGGGCGCCCGTTCGCACCAGCGGCTCCGTGGTACCGATCCGCGATGGCGGGGCGTCGGCCCCGATTCGCGTCGCCCGACCGGACCATCAGATCGACATGGTGCTGGCCCAGGATCGCCCGGTGGTCGTCGACGGCACCGCCGGGACGGCTATCCCGCTCACCGGCGCCCGGCCCGGCCGGGCGACGGCACTGCCGGTGACCCTGACCACCGCGTCCGTACCGTCCGATCCGGTGGTGATTGCGGCCGACGCGGCAGAGCGGAGCACGGTCCCGATCCTCGACGCGGTCGCCGGACGGCTCCTGCTCGCCGACGTCCACGACGGCACGGTGACCACGCACGAGCTGCCAGCCGTGCCGGGCGCGGAAGAGGCCCGAGCGGGGGTTGGCGACGACGCGGCCGCCGGCGACACCGTGGCCTCGACCGTGCTCCCCGACATCGATCGACCCGCGGGATCGCTGCCGGGCTCGGCGGTGTCTCCAGGGGACCCCCACAGCGGGGACGAGGGACCGGTGGCTCCGCGCCGGCTCGGCCCACCGGTCGAGCACGACGGGATGATCTACATCCCGGACCAGGATGCTCGGATGGTCTGGGTCTTCGACACGCGCNCCCGCGAATTCNCCCCGCCGGTCGTCGTCCCCGGCTCCACCCCCCGGCCGGCGGCCGCCACNGACGCCGCGCGGATCACCGTGACCGCCGACGGCGAACAGGTGTGGGTGAACGATCCGGCCGGTCCCAACGCCGTGCTCATCGACGGCACGCGGCGGACGACGGTGGCGAAACAGCCAGCGGGCCTGCCGGGTCAGACGGGCACGGCGCCGGCCCGCCCGCTGCCGGCCCCGCCGCCCCGACCGCAGGCCACGCCGGTCGAGCCGCGCCCGGCACCCACGAGCGCCGAGCGGGCGGGGACGGGGACGAGGTCGGAGTCGGGGTCGGGGTCGGGGCTGCAACCGGCCGTCACTCCCAACCCCGGAGCCGGAAACGGGGTCGCCCCGCCGCCTCCGCCGCCGACGACATCGCCCGTCCCTCGCCCCCCGCAGCCCACGGACACCCCGAGCCCGCGGCCGGGCATCACCACCCAACCGGAGCAGACACTCGTCGAGCTTCCGGGCGCCGACGCGACGACACAGCCCCACTCCCCCCGCCGACCCACCTGAACGACCGGGCCCGGCCGCCGGCTCACCCACGATCAGGCCTCGGCGTCGGGACGGCCCAGCCCTAACGCCCCGCGGCGCCGGCGGACCGGGAGGCGCGAGGCGTGCGCTGCCGGGAGCCGCAGTCCGCGCATGCGGGATCGCGCGCGACCGACAGCGAGCGGACGTCCAGATCCCACAGATCGGCGACGAGCATCCGGCCGATGGACGGCTCACCGAACCCGGAGACCAGCTTGATGACCTCCATCGCCGCGAGGCACCCCACCGTCGCAGCGACCGCTCCGAAGACGGGGAACCCCAGGGGGTCCCAGTCGGGGTCGCCCTCGGCGAACACGCACCGCAGGCATGCGCTGTCCCCGGCGACGGTGAGCAACTGGATCTCGGTCGCGTTCATCGCCGCGACGACCAGGGGCACCTCGGCGTCCAGGCACATCCGGTTGAGCTGGAAGCGTTCGGGGAAGTTGTGCCGGGCGTCGATCACGACGTCGGCGGCGGCCACCAGCTCGGGCAGCAGCGGATCGAACAGGTCCCGGTCCCAGGTCTCCACCGCGACCTCCGGGTAGTGGACACCCAGCGTGTCCGCGGCGATCAGGACGCGGGGCTCGCCGATCCGGTCGGGGCGCATCAGGGTCTGGCGGTTCAGGTCGGGCTTCTCCAACGCGCCGGGATGGACCAGCACCAGCCGCCCGATGCCGGCGGCGGCGAGATAGGTGGTGGCGGCGCCGCCCACCCCGCCGATCCCGGCCACGAGCACCGTCGCCCCGCCCAGGCGCTCCTGCTCACCCGGGCCGAAACCGGCCATCAGCTGGCGCGTGAAGCGCTGGGTGTCCATGACCTGCCCTCGTCTGCTGTGGCCGACGCTTTCCAGAAGCTGGCGCTTGTCTCCCGCGCTTGCGGCTTCTCACCCCCACCGGGGACGAATCTGCGGTTCGCCGGCCACACTACCAACGACGCCGGTCGCATCCCGGGCCGCGGTTGGGATGACTGGATGCCTGATCTTGCACCGGCCACCCGCGCGGACGCCCGCCGTAACCGGCAGGCGATTCTGGCGACCGCTCGCCGGGTCTTCGCGGAGCAGGGCGTCCAGGCCTCACTCGACGGGATCGCGCAGCGCGCCAACGTCGGGAACGCCACGCTGTACCGGCATTTCGGCTCGCGCTGCCAGCTCGTCGCCGCCGCCCTGTCCGAGCAGATGGAAAAGTACGCGCAGATGGCGGCCGCGGCGGCGGCGGAACCCGATCCGTGGAATGCCCTGCGTGGCTACCTGACGGCGCTGTGCCGGATGCAGGCGGCGGATCGCGGGCTGGCCGACCTGCTGACCAGCGACACCCTTCCCGACGCCGCGATCGACGCCGCCCGCGACAACGCCCGGCGGGACGTGGTGCGCACCATCCGCCGCGCGCAGCGCGCCGGCGCGCTGCGCGCCGACTTCGCCCCGCAGGACATCCTGATCATCCTGATGGCGAACGCCGGCCTCGTCCACCGCGCCGGCGCGCACGCCCCGGAAAGCTCCGCCCGACTGATCGCCCTGCTGCTCGACGGGCTACAGGCCGCCTCGGCGACACCGGCGGCGCCGCCCCCGTCCGAGTCCGAGCTGCTCACCGTGATGCGCGGCGATGCGCTGGAGGCGGAGCCGCCCGGGGTGCGCGGCGAGGCGGCCGCTGGCGGGTAGCGGCCGCCGTCCCGTCAGGGCGTGAGCACCACCTTCATGCACTCGTCCGCCTTGTCGCGAAACGTCTCGAAGCCGTGGGGCGCGTCGTCGAGCCCGAGCCGATGGGTGATGACGAAACTCGGGTCGATCTCGCCGTTGCGGATCCGGTCGAGCAACGGCCGCAGATACCGCTGCACGTGGCACTGGCCGGACCGCAGGGTCAGCCCGCGGTTCATCAGCGAGCCCATCGGGAACTTGTCGACGAACCCGCCGTACACGCCGATGACCGAGACGATACCGCCGTTGCGGCAGTTGCGCACCGCTTCCCGCAGAGCGAACGGGCGGTCGCTCTCCACCCGGGTGATCTGCTTCGAGCGGTCGTAGGAGTAGGCCGCGTGCGAGGAATGGTGCGCCTCGAGGCCCACGGCGTCGATGCAGGCGTCCGGGCCGCGCCCGCCGGTCAGTTCCAGCAGCGCCTCGCGGACGTCGGTCTCCTCATAGTTGACGGGCTCGGCCCCCGAATTGTCCCGGGCCATTTCCAGCCGGTAGGGGAAGCGGTCGATGACGATCACCCGCTCGGCGCCGAGCAGGAAGGCGCTCGCGACCGCGAACTGGCCGACCGGCCCGGCCCCCCAGACGGCGATGACGTCCCCGGGCGTGATGTCGCAGAACTCCGCCCCCATGTAGCCGGTGGGCAGGATGTCGGAGAGGAACAGCACGCGCTCGTCCGGCAGATCGTCCTCGATCTTGATCGGTCCGACGTCGGCAAACGGCACCCGGGCGTACTCGGCCTGCCCGCCGGGAAATCCGCCGAGCATGTGCGAGTAGCCGAAGATGCCGGCGGGGGCGTGACCGAGAATCTTCTCCGCCAGCGCCGCGTTGGGGTTCGAGTTCTCGCACAGCGAGTAGTCGCCGGCGAGGCAGGTGTTGCACTGTCCGCACGCGATGGGGAACGGCACGACGACCCGGTCGCCGATGCGGAGGGACTCCACGTCGTGGCCGACGTCGACCACCTCGCCCATGAACTCGTGGCCGAGGACGTCCCCCTTCATCATCGTCGGCACGAACCCGCCGTAGAGATGCAGGTCGGAGCCGCAGATGGCGGTCTTGGTGATCCGGACGATCGCGTCATGGCTGTTCAGGATCTGCGGATCGGGGACCTGTCGGACCTCGACATCGCCCCGTCCGAGCCAGCAGTTTGNACGCATGAGTGCAGTCCCTTCGAGTTATGACCGCCCGAGCGGCTGGGCCGGGTGNTGGCGCAGCAGGCGACTGACCGGCCGGGAGCCGGTCGGGCTCCCTTCGGACCGGACGACCTCGCCGGTCTCCATGAGCTGCTTGAAGCGGCGCAGGTCCTCGGCGAGAAGCTGACCGGGGTCCNCCCCGAGCACCTTCGCGAGCGCGACGCCGGCGGCTCCGGCGGGCGGCTGGTACTCCAGGTCGACCTGGACCTCGGTCCCCCGGCCCCCGGGCGCCGGAGCGAAGCGCACCGTGCCGGCGTTGCGGATGTCCGAGTGGCCGACCGACTGCCAGGCGATCAGCTCGCCGGGCCGGTCCGCGACGATCCGGGCATCCCAATTGATCTTCCTCCCGGCCGGTCCCCGGATCTTCCAGTGGGAGGTTCCGTCGTCGGTCCGCACCGAGTCGAGGTGGTACATGAACGTGGGCAACGACTCGAAGTCGTGCCACCGGCGGTAGAGGTCCTGGGGGGCCCGGCGGATGGTGGTGCTCGACCTCGCGTGCACCAGATGGCCCGGCGCCTGGGCGCGGCTGTGGCGGCGGGCGGCGATGACGTCCAGCACGGTGACGCCCACGACCGAGCCCACGGCCAGCAGCGGGCGGGCCAGCCCGGCGCCGGTCACCCGGCGGCGGGCCGCGACGAGCGCCAGGGCCGACAGGTCGAGGAGGTCGCCCGCGACCCGTCCCCACAGCCACCAGCCCGGCTGCTCGCTGCCGAGCACGCCAACCCCGCTGGCGATCTCGCGGCCGCCGAAGATCTGCGTGATGGTCCTGGAGACGGCCGAGTCCTCGGCTCCGACGGCCCGGGCGACCAGGTCGGGCGCCCCGAGCTCGGTCGCGCCGAGGCCGATGCTGAACCAGCCGAGCGCGCCACCGAGGGCGTCCAGGCGGACGGCCCCTCGCGCGCCGCCGCGTTCCCGCTGATCGCCGGGCTGGCGCGCCTGCGGATCGCGGAACTGCTGTTGCGTGCTCTGCGTGCTCTGCGTGCTCATCGCTGATCCCCCGTTTCGACTTCGACCGGCCGCNCCGGCCGGGCGTGGGCATTCGTGATCGGCTCCTGATCCCGGTCAGACGAAGGTTTCGTCGACGTAGCACCAGCGCCAGTGCTCGCCCGGCTCGAAGGAGCGCACGATCGGATGGGCGGTGGCGTGCGCGTGGGCCCGGGCGTGGCGCAGCGGGGAGGAGTCGCAGCAGCCGACGTGGCCGCAGGTCAGNCACAGCCGCAGGTGCACCCAGACGGAGCCGACCCGCAGGCAGTCCTCACAGCCGCGCGCGGTGTGCGGAACAACGGGTCGGACCAGAGCGAGATGGGGATCCACCCCGGTAGTGGTCATGATCGACCCCCGAAGTTTTCTATGGCCTCACCCACGATGCCCTCCCGAGAGTGCGCGGCGTGCGGGTCACGCGAAGGCTGCCCCCGTGGGCCGGAACCAATCGAGGTATGACGCCAGATCCCGGCAGGTCACGGACCCGGCCGGCCCCGCCACCGAGCGGCGCGGGCGGGCGGGCCCGACCGGGGGTGAGACCGCCGCGACCGTGCGCACGGCCGCGGCGGCGCGGGCGTCGGTATCGTGCCGGGCCGGTCAGGCTGCCGCGAGGGCCACTTCCGTCGACTTGATCAGGGCGGTGACGGCGGAGCCCTCGGCGAGGCCGAGATCGGTCGCCGCAGCCAGGGTGATCGCGGAGGTGAGCTCGCCGCCGTTGTCGAGGGCGATGTGCGCGACGNCCATCGCGCCGCCGGTCTCGAGGCCGGAGATCGTGCCACGAAGNTGGTTGCGGATGCTCAGACCGTCCACGCTGCCCGTGGTCAGGGAAACCTCGGTCGACTTGATCAGCACTTCGACGGTGGAACCCGCCGACAGGCCGAGTTCCCTGATCGCATCCACGGTCACCGCGGCCGTCACATTCTGCCCGCCAGACAATGCGATCAGTACCGTACTCATTACCGCACCTTCGGTGATGTCGGTGACGGTTCCGGTCAGTTGGTTACGTATGGTCAGACTCACGGGGTCCGCCTTTCATTGGGCTGCTCAGGACGTCCCTTCAGTTCTACTCGTTCACCTCGGGCGGGTGCCCGCTCCCGTCGCCGTCCTGATTTCCGCACGTACCGAAAAGAGCCGCGAGTGAACGCCGCGGATGCGTCTCGACTTGCGTCCGGAAAGCGTAGGCAAGTGGCCGCACGGATGTGGCCGATCCCACATTTCGGCGCGGGCGTCGATGTCCCGGGACCGCTCGACAGGTTCCTGCCGTCCCCGGCGCATGTCGCCCGAGGCGGGGGATTGCTGGCCGTCAGCTCCGGCCAGAACGGCGCAAAGCGGCTTGAACCGGGCCAGCCGGATGTTCACCCCAAAACGCTCCGGCCACCACCCGCCCGGCGACCGACCGACCGATAGAGTACGGGCAATGACGGCCCGCCCCGATGGTGGGTGTGCGGTTCGGTTCGACAGCCGCCGGGGAGCCGGGCCGAATGCCGTCCCGCCCCGCGGTTGGCGGCGGCCCGTGATTCGGGGATTCGCCGAGGTCCGTGGCCTACTCGCTCATCCGAAACGAGGACGGACGCAATGGCAGACACACCGACGAAAGCGACGGCGATCGTCACCGGAGCGGGACGGGGAATCGGGGCGGCGATCGCCGCCGACCTCGCCCGCCGCGATTACCACGTGGTCGTCAACTACCGGCGCGACGCCGACGCGGCCGCCACCGTGGTCGCGGGCATTCACCGATCCGGAGGCAGCGCGGTCGCGCTGGCGGGTGACGTCACCGATCCGGGCGATGTGGCCTCTATGGTCGCGACCGTGCTCGCCGACCGCGGTCGGATCGACGCGCTGGTGGTCAACGCGAACACCGCCGCCCCGCCCTTCGCGCCGTTGAGCGAGCTGACCTGGGCGGAGTTCGCCGCGAAGATGAACGGCGAGCTCGCCGGGGCCTTCCACATCACCCAGCAGGTGGTGGCGGTCATGCGGGCGCAGGGCGAGGGGCGGGTGGTCTACCTCGGCAGCACCGCCGCCGACTACGTGGGCGCCGGCCGGCTCGCCCACGGCACGGCGAAGGCGGCGTTGGCCACCTTCGCCCGTCACGTCGCCGCCGAAACGGCCCGCGACGGGATCGGCGTCCTGACCGTCGCACCCGGCGCCGTGCGCACCGAGGCCACCGCGGCGGTCCTCGGCGCGGAGCGTGAGAAGGCGCTGGCGGACAACTCGGTGCTGCATCGTGTCCTGGAACCGGCGGACGTCGCCGCCGCCGTCGGGTTGGCTCTCGACCCCGCCCTGCGCCCGGCGACCGGAACGGTCCTGCGCGTCGACGCCGGCTGGTCGGTCCTCGCCGGCGGCCCCACAGCCTGAGGGCCGCCGGCGCGGCCCGGTCAACCGCCCGATTCCTACCGCCGATCGCCTACCGGTCGCCTACCGGTCGCCGCCGGTGTAGCTGTCGCCGCCCGGGTAGCGGTCGGCGGCCGTCGTCGCCCGCTGGGCGCGGCCCCCCTCCAGGCGGCCGCCCTCCGCGACCGCCCGGCCGCCGAAGCCGGCGGTCGTCAGGTCGTCCAGGTGCAGGCAGTCCAGGGGCGCGGGCGACCGGACTCCCCGCAGCCGCAGGGCCATGGCGATCTTGGTCAGGCCAAGCGCGAGGGCGGCGAGCCCGACCCACAGGGCAAGCAGCGACCGCGAGTCCCGCGGGTAGCCCACCGCCCAGAACGCGGCCCCGATCTCCAGCGCGCCGACGACGAGCGGCATCCACCACTGCGCCGGCGCCCGCCCGTCCGCCTCGACCTCGGCGTGCTGCTCGGAGCGCCGGGCCGCGAACGAGTTGATGATGTCGTACACACCCTTGATCAGAAAGAACCAGGCCACCGTCCGAGCCACCACCTTGAAGGTGGGATCCGGCCAGACCAGCGCCACGATCCCGCCCACCACGAACAGCGCGGCGAGCAGCAGGTGAGACCACCGCCAGTCCCGGGCGGTCGCCCTCGCGGCCAGCACCTCGCTGACCGCGCCGAGCAGCAGGACGATCCCCAGCACCACCGCNATCTTCTTCAGGGAATTCATGTCGAACTGCGGGATCGCCAGCGCAAACAGCGCGAAAGCCACCCCGACAGCGAGAAGCGCGTACCACGGAATACCGGATGGCCGCGACTGCGTCCTTCGTTCCGCAGCCCGTTGATCGATCACAGTGCCCACCCCCGTCTTGTCAGGGTCGTCCCGTCTGGCGGGATCCGTCCCCTGGACCACAGGTCAGCACCCTGATTCCCACCGTGGAGCCGACCACGCATGGCCACCGGAAATCACGCGGGGATGCTCACGGAAGGCGGGTGAGCCCGACGGACCGCCGGCGGCGGTACCGGACCATTCGGGTCAGACCCGGCCCGCCCCCGCGAGCCGCATTCAGCTGACCGACCGCGCAGGAATCCTCGGGAAGGCACTGCCAAAGGCCGCCTACGCCAACCACGGGGCACATTGATCGAATCGACGGCCCGAGGCTGCGGTGTAACCTGCCGTCGAGCCGACCCGAAGTCGCTGTGCCCCCGCTCGGAATCACCGGGATNCTCGGAGTCACCGGGATTCTCTTCGGAAAGACGTCTGGTCCGGTATGGCCGCCGGCGAGGTGATTCGATCGATGCTGACCTTCAGGCGGAAGCTGACCAAGCGGCCGATGCCGAGCGTGCGGCCGATGCTGAGCGCGGCGGCAGGTGTCCTGACGAGCCCGCTGACGCCGGACGACTACCGGGCCATGGTGAACCCGCTGTGGTCGCGGCGTCAGCTGTCCGGCCGGGTCGAGGAGGTCGTGCCGGAGACCCCCGACGCCTCGACCGTCGTCCTGCGGCCCGGTCACGGGTGGCGACGGCACCTCGCCGGCCAGCACGTCGGCGTCGGCGTGGACATCGACGGCGTGTGGCACTGGCGGACGTTCTCGCTGTCGTCCCCGCCCGGCCGCCCGGACGGGCTCGTCACCATCACCGTGAAGGCCGCTCCCGGCGGGCTCGTGTCCCACCACGTGGTCCACCGGCTGCGTCCCGGCGGGATCGTCCGGCTCGGCCAGCCGGCGGGCCGGTTCGTGCTGCCGGCGGACCTGCCACCCAGGTTGCTGTTCGTGACCGCCGGCAGCGGCATCACCCCGGTGATGTCGATGCTGCGCGATCTCGCCCTCACCGGAGACCGGCCCGACATCCTCCTCGCGCACGTCGCACCCGACGGGCCGGCGGTCATCTTCGGTGACGAACTGCGCCGGATGGCCGCCCGAACCCCCGGTCTGCACCTGCACGAGCATCACACCCGTCCCCGCCCCGGCCGGCGGGCGAGGCGGCCGACGATGGCCGATCTGGCCGCCGCCTGCGCCGATCTGCCGGATCGGCCGGCGTGGGTCTGCGGGCCGCGGGGACTACTCGACGACGCGGAGGCGTACTGGCGGGCGGCTGGCATCGCCGACCGGCTGCGGACGGAACGGTTCCAGCCGGTGACACGCCCGTCCGCCGGGCCCGGCGGGCGGGTGCGTTTCGTCCGCAGCGGACGGGAGACGCTTGCCGATGCGGGCACGCCCCTGCTGGCGGCGGGTGAGAAGGCGGACGTCTCCATGCCGAGCGGCTGCCGGATGGGGGTCTGCCGCACCTGCCTGGCCCGCCTGGCCGGCGGCCGGGTCCGGGACCTGCGCACCGGCGAGGAGCACGGCGACCCGGGCGACGTCATCCAGACCTGCGTGTCCACCGCCGTCGGCGACGTCGATCTCGACCTGTGACCCGAACCGAACCTGTGAGGAGAACACGGATGCCAGCGCCCACGCACCTGCGCGCCCGAGACATCGAGGAGTTCGGCCGGGAGCTCGACCGGCTGCGGGCCGAGGTCATCGCGAGCCGCGGCGAGGACGACGCCCGCTACATCCGCCGGGTGATCGCCGCCCAGCGCAGGCTCGAGGTCGGCGNCCGGACGGTCATGTTCGCGTCCCTGCTGCCACCGGCATGGCTGACCGNCACGACGATGCTCGCCGTCGCCAAGATCCTCGANAACATGGAGATCGGGCACAACGTCCTGCACGGCCAGTGGGACTGGATGCGCGACCCGGACATCCATTCCACCACCTGGGAATGGGACTTCGCCTCACCCGCCGAGCAGTGGCGGCACTCCCACAACTACGCCCACCACACCTACACGAACGTGCTCGGCCGGGATCGGGATCTCGGGTACGGCATGCTGCGGGTCTCCCCCGAGCAGCCCTGGCACCCCGTGTACCTGGCCCAGCCCCTCTACAACCTGGGTCTCGCGGCCGTCTTCGAGTACGGCATCGCGATCTACGACGCGGAGATCGACAAGGCGTGGCAGGGCGAGAAGGGCTGGGGGGAGACGGCGGGCCAGCTCGCACGGGCGCTGCGCAAGGCCGCCCGCCAGGGGCTCAAGGACTACGTGGCGTTCCCGCTGCTGGGCGGTCCGGCGTTCCTGCCCGTCCTGCTGGGCAACCTCACCGCGAACGTCACCCGCAACGTCTGGGCGCACACCATCATCGTCTGCGGCCACTTCCCGGCGGGCACCCGGACCTTCACCGAGGACGAGATCGCCGAGGAGAGCCGGGGCGAGTGGTACCTGCGCCAGCT
This sequence comes from Frankia sp. AvcI1, assembly GCF_001420875.1. NCBI lineage: Bacteria > Bacillati > Actinomycetota > Actinomycetes > Frankiales > Frankiaceae > Frankia > Frankia sp. AvcI1. Next base: position 80,901 of record NZ_LJFZ01000027.1, read on the forward strand.
CCTCGGCTCCGCCAACATCAGCGGCCCGGCGCTTCTGCATCTGCTGTCCGGCAACCTCAGCCACCAGATCGAACACCACCTCTTCCCGGACCTGCCCAGCAACCGGTACGCGCAGATCGCCCCGCGGGTGCGCGAGCTGTGTGAACGCTTCGGCCTGCCCTACACCACCGGCTCGCTGCCCCGGCAGACGGCGAGCGTCTGGCGACAGATCACCCGCCTGGCGCTGCCCGGCCCGGTGCGCTCGGCGACGCGCCGCGGCCGGACCGAACCCGTCGTCCCCCGCGCCGCCTGACCTCCGCCCGAACCTCCGCNCGACGGCCGACCTGGCGGCGCACCGGCCGGCCTGGAGCNGCCCCCGGCCCGCCTACCGAGGGTGCCCGCCGGGGGCGAGGCCGGCCCGGATGCAGGCGAGGAGCTCCTCGATGTCCACGGGCTTGGTGACGTAGTCGGTGGCCCCGGCGTCGAGGCACTTCTGCCGGTCGTCCGGCATCGCCTTGGCGGTGACGGCGATGATCGGCAGATCGGCGAACTGGGGCATGGCCCGGATGGCGGTGGTCGTGGCGTAGCCGTCCATCTCGGGCATCATCACGTCCATCAGCACGAGGTCGATGCCCGGGTTTGACCGCAGCGCGTCGATGCCCATCCGGCCGTCGGCGGCGTGGATCACCCGCAGCCCGTAGAGGTCGAGGATGCTGGTGATGGCGAAGACGTTGCGCACGTCGTCGTCGACCACCAGCACGGTGCGCCCGGCGATCCCCGGCGCACCGGCCACCTCCGGCGCCGGGGACGGGCCCGGATCGACGAGAGTCGACGCCGTCGTCGGCGCCGCTGCGGTCGCGGTCACCAGGTGCAGCCCCGGCTTCGCCTCGTCCACGGGGGTCGCGGCGGGGAGCGCGGCCCGCGGGGAGGGGGGAACGGCGGCCGGCTGTTCGGCAGCAGGCTGAGGGCCGTCGGACGAGGTGGTCGCGGCCGGGGCCATGGGCAGTTGGAGGGTGAAGGTGCTGCCCCGTCCGAACTCGCTGCGGGCCTGGATCTCCCCACCCAGCAGGGTCGCCACCTCGCGGCAGATCGACAGCCCGAGGCCGGTGCCGCCGTAACGTCGGCTGGTGGTGCCGTCGCCCTGCTGGAACGCCCCGAAGATGCGTTCGAGGTTCTCCGCCGCGATCCCGATGCCGGTGTCGGACACCGAGAACAGCACGGCCTGTCCCGGGGCGCGCCCGCCGGCGCCGGCGCCGGACACCGCGATGGCCAGGTCGACGCTGCCCTGCTCGGTGAACTTCACCGCGTTCGACAGCAGGTTGCGCAGCACCTGCGCGACCAGGTGGCGATCGGTGCGCAGCCGCGCGGGCAGGTCGGGCGCCATCGCGACGGTGAAGCGCAGGCCCTTCTCCGCGGTGATGGGCGAGAAGGTGGCCTGGACGTCTTCGACGATGTCCACCAGGGCGACCTCCTCGACGTGGACGTCCATCTTCCCGGCCTCGACCTTGGACAGGTCGAGGATGTCGTTGATGAGCTGCAGCAGATCCGAACCCGCGGAGTGGATGACGTGGGCGTACTCGACCTGCTTCGGTGACAGGTTGCGGGTCGGGTTCTGCGCCAGCAGCCGGGCCAGGATCAGCAGGCTGTTCAGCGGCGTGCGCAGCTCGTGGGACATGTTCGCCAGGAACTCGGACTTGTACTTCGAGGCGAGCGCGAGCTGGCGGGCCCGCTCCTCCAGCTCCTGTCGGGCCTGCTCNATCTCGAAGTTCTTGACCTCGATGTCGTGGTTCTNCCGGGCCANCAGGGTGGCCTTCTCCTCCAGCTCGGCGTTGGAGAGCTGAAGGTCCTCCTGCCGGGACTGCAGTTCCTCGGACCGCGCCCGCAGCTCGGAGGCGAGCCGCTGGGACTCGTCCAGCAGGGAGTCGGTGCGGGCGTTCGCGATGATCGTGTTGACGTTGACGCCGATGGTCTCCGTGAGCAGGTTCAGGAAGTCGTGGTGGACCTGGGCGAAGGGGCTGAAGGAGGCGAGCTCGATGACGCCGAGCACCTGGTCCTCGAACAGGATCGGCAGCACGATCAGGGCGACCGGCGCCGACTGCCCGAGGCTCGAGGCGATCTGCAGGTAGTCGGCGGGGGTGTTCGCGACGACGATCGTCCGCTTCGTCCGCGCGGCCTGCCCGACCAGGGACTGCCCGAAGTCGAACCGGCGCGGGACGTCCCACGGGGCCTGGTAGCCGTAGCTCGCGATCAGGTTCAGCGCCGGCCGGTCGACCCCCGACTCGGCGAGCAGGAAGGCGCCGTACTGGGCGTCGACCATCGGCGTCAGCTCGTCGATGACGAGCTGGGCGACGGTCTGCAGGTCGCGGTGGCCCTGCATCAGCCCGCCGATGTGGGCGAGGCTGGTCTTGAGCCAGTCCTGTTCCTGGTTCGCGCGGGTCGTCTCGCGCAGCGAGCGGACCATCGCGTTGATGTTGTCCTTGAGCTCGGCGACCTCGCCCTGGGCGTCGACGTCGATCGACCGGGTCAGGTCGCCGGTGGCGACGGCGCTGGTGACGGCGGCGATCGCCCGGACCTGCCGGGTGAGGTTCCCGGCCAGCTCGTTGACGTTCTCGGTCAGGCGCTTCCAGGTGCCCGACAGGCCCTCGACCTCGGCCTGGCCGCCGAGGATGCCGTCCGTGCCGACCTCGCGGGCCACCCGCGTCACCTCGGCCGCGAACGAGGACAACTGGTCGACCATCGTGTTGATGGTCGTCTTCAGCTCGAGGATCTCCCCGCGGGCGTCGACGTCGATCTTGCGGGTCAGGTCACCCCGGGCGACCGCCGTCGTGACCTGGGCGATGTTGCGGACCTGGCTGGTCAGGTTGTTCGCCATGAAGTTGACGTTGTCGGTGAGGTCCTTCCAGGTGCCGGACACCCCCTTCACGCTCGCCTGGCCGCCGAGGCGGCCGTCGGTGCCGACCTCGCGGGCCACCCGGGTCACCTCGTCGGCGAAGGCGCCGAGCGTGTCCACCATCGTGTTGATCGTGGCGGCCAGCGCGGCGACCTCGCCCTTCGCCTCCACCGTGATCTTCTGTGACAGGTCGCCGCGGGCCACACCCGTGGCGACCTGCGCGATGGACCGGACCTGCGCCGTCAGGTTCGAGGCCATCACGTTGACGTTGTCGGTGAGGTCCTTCCAGGTTCCCGACACGCCGCGGACGTTGGCCTGGCCGCCGAGGTTGCCCTGGGTGCCGACCTCGCGGGCCACCCGGGTCACCTCGNCGGCGAAGCCGGAGAGCTGGTCGACCATCGTGTTGATGGTCTCCTTGAGCTCGAGAATCTCGCCGCGGGCGTCGACCCGGATCTTCTGCGACAGGTCCCCCCGGGCGACCGCCGTGGTCACCTGGGCGATCGAGCGGACCTGGTCGGTGAGGTTGCCGGCCATGACGTTCACCGACTCGGTCAGGTCACGCCAGGTCCCCGAGACGCCCTTGACGTCCGCCTGCCCGCCGAGCCGCCCGTCGGTNATCGTGCTCTTGAGCTCCAGGATCTCACCCCGGGCATCCACAGTGATCTTCTGCGACAGGTCGCCCTTCGCCACCGCCGTCGCGACCTGCGCGATGTCGCGGACCTGGCCGGTCAGGTTGCCGGCCATGGCGTTGACGTTGTCCGTCAGGTCCTTCCACGAGCCCGAGACGCCGGGCACCTCGGCCTGGCCGCCGAGCTTGCCCTCGGTGCCGACCTCGCGCGCCACCCGCGTCACCTCGGAGGTGAACAGGGCGAGCTGGTCGATCATCCCGTTGAAGACCGTGGCGATCTCGTCCAGCAGATCGTCGCCGACCCTGGGCAGGCGGGTGCCGAAATCACCTCCCCGCACGGCGGTGAGCCCGGCCAGCAGCTGCCGCAGGGCCGGATCGTCCAACCTCGCGCGCGCCGCTTCACGATCCGTGACCTCGGTCACCGTTGCCTCCAGCCTGTCGCCCACGGTGCCCGCCCCCTTCCGGGAGCCGCCGCGGTCGATGTCCAGATCCGTTCGAAGCTTCTGCAGTAGGGTAAGGGTGACAAGACCGGCGTCCCGGCCATACACCCTTGTCCTGGTGAACGGCCAGCGCTCGGGGTGGACAAGGAGACACGGTCGTGGGCTCCGCGCAAGGCAGTGTTGGCCGGTCCGGCCCCGCCGCGGGCATGCTGAACGTCATCGCCGGCCAGCAGCGACAGCTCGCGGAAGCCCGGTCACGCAGTGCATCCGACGCCCTGATCGACGTCGCCACCGGAGTGCTCGTCGAACGGCTGCGGTGCTCGGTGGTCGAGGCCGGCGAGCAGCTTCGCAGCCTCGCCGCCGCGGCCGGAGTGGCCCCGGCCGACCTCGCGGCCGAGGTGCTCGGCCAGGCCCCGGGCGCGTCCCCGCGGCCGGCACTCGACCCCGAGGCCCGCCGCCGTTCCTGGCTGGCGCAGGCCGCCGTCGGTCACGCCGACGACGGCTGCCCGGTCGCGCAGGCCGTCTACGACGAGGTCCTGGCCCCGCTGGGCGCGGTGGCCGTGGCCTTCTGGCTGCTGGAGCCGGACGGCGCGCTCGCCCTGGTCGGCGAGGCCGGTCTGAGCCCGCTCGACGCGAGCCGCTGGCAGCGGATCCCGCCGCAGTTGGACTGCGCCGCCCAGCGCGCCGCCCGCCTCGGCACACCCCAGTGGTGGCCGGCCGGATCCCCGCCGCGGCCAGCGGTCGACCCGACCGGTGCGGGAGGCACGGTCGGCGCGGGAGGCACGGTCGGGCCGGCCGGCACGCTCGGCGCGGGAGGCACGGTCGGCGCGCGAGGCACGCTCGGCGCGCGAGGCACGCTCGGGCCGGCCGGTACGGGGGTCGCGGGGGGCACGGACGGGCCACCCCGGCTGGGTCCCTGGCCGGGGGCGCGGGCAGCGTTGCCGTTCCGGCGGGCCGGCGCCGTCGTGGGCGCCATGGAGGTCTGCTGGCCGGCCCCGCAGACGCAGTTCGGCGAGGGGCTGCGGCGCGAACTCGTCGCCCTCGCCGACCTCTGCCTGCGCAGCCTGCGGCCGGCGAGCGGACCCACCAGCATGCCCGGCCACATGCCCGGCCACACGTCCGGCAACGCGCCCGGCAACGCGCCCGGCACCTCGCCGACGCAGATCGGTGACGGCACGCCGACCCTGGCGGCCGGGGTCGCCTGGCTGCCGGCGCTGCTCGACGCCGTGGGCGGGTCTGTGCTGCTCACCCATGCCGAGCGCGCCGACGACGGCGAGGTGCTCGACTTCCGCATCGACCACGTCGGCGAGGGCTTCCGGGATCCGGGCGGGCGCCCAAGCGCCGAGCTGCGCGGGCGCGGCCTGCTGGAGCTCTACCCCCTCCTCGGCGCCGACGCCGGCCTGTTCGGGCGCGCGGTCGAGGTCCTGCGTACCGGCGAGCCGTACCGCGCCGACGGCACCATCCTGCTCACCCTGGTCGACGACGTGGTCGTCGGCGAGGAGGTCGACGTGCGCATCGCCCGCCTCTTCGACGGCGTCGCCATCGGCTGGACCGTCGGCGAGGCGAGCGAGGGCGGGTATTCGCTGCTACGCGCCGTGGAGCGCCTCGGCCGGTTCGGCGCCTGGCAGGAGGAGATCCGCACCGGCGCGGTCCGCTGGACCCGGCACACCCACGAGCTGTTCGGCCGGGCCGGCCACACCCCACCCATCCCCCTCGACGATCTCCACACGCACGTCCATCCCCAGGACCGGGCGGCCGTCGACCAGCTCCGTGACGCGCTGCTGCGGCTGAAGCGCTCGGTCACCGTCTCCTTCCGGGTCCTGCTTCCCGACGGGACGATGCGCCAGCTTCGCGCGCTCGCCGAGCCCGTGACCGACACCGCCGGGACGCTGGTCGCGGTCCGCGGCGTCTACCAGGACCTGACGAGCCACTACCGCACGCAGGTCGTCCTCGACGCCACCCGCCACCAGCTCGCCGACTCCGAGGCGCGGGCCGCCGGCCAGCACCGCCTCGCGCTGACCCTGCAGCAGTCGCTGCTGCCCGGCTCGGACGAGGCCGTCGAGGCCAGCGGGCTCGCCGTCGCCGTCCGCTACCGCCCCGCCGAACAGGAACACCTCGTCGGCGGCGACTGGTACGACGCCGTCACCCTCCCCGGCGGGGACGTCCTGCTCGTCGTCGGCGACGTCGCGGGCCACAGCATCCGGACCGTCTCCGGCATGGTCACCCTGCGCAACAGCCTTCGCGGCCTGGCCGTCACCGGCGCGGGACCCGCGCAGCTGCTGCACTGGCTCAACCGGGTCACCTACCATCTGACGGACGACATCACCGCGACCGTCGTCTGCGGCCTGTACCGGCCGTCGGACCACACGCTGCGGTGGGCCCGCGCGGGGCATCTGCCCCCGGTCCTCGTCCACGGCGGGTCCGCCAGCACGCTGCCGCAGCCGGACGGCCTGCTGCTCGGCGTCGAGCCCGACGCGGCCTACGAGGAGGCGGTCCACCATCTGGNCCCCGAGGACATCCTCCTGCTGTTCACCGACGGTCTCATCGAACGCCGCGGCACCGGGCTGGACACCTCCCTGGCCGCCCTACTGCGGATCGCCGCCCAGCGCCAGCCCGACGTCGCCCGGCAGGCCGACCATGTCCTCGCACACACCAGGCCCGACACCGACGACGACACCTGCCTCATCGTCATCCAGCGCCGCGACCGCCGTGCCCCCGCGCCCCAACCAGCGTCTGCCCGGCCCACTCGGTAACGCCCGCTCGCGGGGTAACGGGCGCTCGCGGGGTAACGGGCGCTCGCGGGGTAACAGGCGCTCGCCGGGTAACAGCCGCTCGCCGGGCAACAGCCGCTCGCGGGCTGACAGCCGCTCGCCGGGTAAAGGCCGGCTCGCCGGGTGACTCCTGACCTGCCCGACAACTCCCGGCCCCCGGAAGACCCGCGACGCCCGGAGAACCGGGTAACCATTCGTGCACGGAAACGTGCCGAGGCTTCGGCACGGTTTTCGGCCGAAAAACCGTGCCGAAGCCTCGGCATGATCTGGCCGCGATCTGGCCGAGATCCGGACCGGCAGGCGGCGGCCGGGGCCCGTGCCGACCGGGTCGGCCGCCGAGTGCCCCAGGGTTCACGAAGCTGGACACACGGTTCAGGCCCGGCGCGCCGGGCGGCGGTGCGGCGTGTGTCGGGCCTGCGATTCTGAGACGGTCGCGCCCATGCCAGGACCGGTCAGCCGCGCGGTCGCAGGAACGCCCAGGCGAGCAACCCTGCGAGCGGTCAGGCAAACGGCCACGGAAGCAGGCCGGCAAGCAGCCACCGGAAGGGCCATGGAAGCAGGCCGGCAAGCAGCCACCGGAAGGGCCATGGAAGCAGGCCGGCAGGCAGCCACGGGAGCGGCGCCCCGGTTGGCAGGGGGGCGAATCGTCGCGCTGGTGCGAGCCTGTCATCCGGAGCCGACGGTCGCGGTGACGCTGTTCGCGACGGCGCTCGCGGCCGCCGGCGGTCGCACGAGGGCCGGGGTCGTCGCGGTGGCGACGGCGGTCGGGACCGGTCAGCTGTCGGTCGGCTGGGGAAATGACCTCGTTGACCGTGGCCGGGACGCCGCCGGCGGCCGGACGGACAAGCCGATCGTCGTCGACGGCCTGGCGCCGGGGACGGTCGCCGGGGCCACTGCCGCAGCGCTGGTCGCGTGCGTGCCGTTGTCCTTCCTCTCCGGCGGACGGGCGGGGTCGGCNCATCTCGCCGCGGTCGCGGGTGGGTGGGCGTACAACCTCGGGCTGAAGGCGACGCCGCTGTCCGTCGCCCCCTATGCCGTCTCGTTCGCGCTGCTGCCCGCCTCCGTCGTCCTCGGACTGCCCGGCCACCCCACGCCGCCGTGGTGGCTGCCGCTGGNGGGGGCGCTGCTCGGCTCGGGCGCCCACTTCGCCAACGTCCTGCCGGACCTCGACGCCGACGCCCGCACGGGGGTGCGCGGGCTGCCGCAGCGCCTCGGCCCGGCCGGTGTGCGCGCGTCGGCGGCGTTGCTGCTCGCGGCGGGCTCCGTCGTCGCGGTGCTCGGCCCGGGGGACCCGCGGGGCTGGCAGGTGGGCGCGCTGGCCGCGGTGAGCGGGTTGACCGGGCTCGGCCTGCGCCTCGGCGACCGGCAGGCCTTCCGCGCCGCGATGGCGGTCGCCGCGATCGACGTCGCGCTCGTCGCCGCCGCCGGCACCCGCCCGGCCTGACGCCGACGCCGACACCGACACCGATACCGGCACCGGCACCGGCACCGGCACCGGCAGGCCAGCCGACACCGTGCAGGCCAGNCGACACCGTGCAGGTCATTGGATCGGGGCTGGGCGATGATTACCCTGAGCGCTACTCAGAGCACAGACTGCGTCGGACCGGTCGCCATGTCAGCCGCGGACAACGGATTCTCCAGACCAAGGGGAGACATGTGGACAGGTCGANGGGCCGACCGGCATCGATCCCGACCGGCACCGTGGTCGCGGGGCGGCGCAGACCACGGCGGGCCCGCAACGATCCCGCCCAGTACGACGATCTTGCCGCCGAGTGGTGGCCGACGCACGGGCGGTTCGCCGCGTTGCGCTGGCTCGCCGAGGCCCGTGGCCGGCTCATCCCGGACCCGCCCGAGCCCGGCGCCGCGCTGCTCGACCTCGCCTGCGGCGCCGGGCTGCTCTCCCTGGCCCTGACGGGCCGGCTCGCCGGCTGGCGGCACGTCGGCGTCGACCTGTCCTCGCCGGCGTTGCAGCAGGCCGCCGGGCACGGCGTCACGGCGATCCAGGCCGACGTGCTGCGCCTGCCGTTCCGGGACAGGCAGTTCCCCTGCGTCGTCGCCGGCGAGCTGTTCGAGCACCTCGAGGATCTGGACGCGGCCTGCGCGGCGATCGCGCGGGTGCTGGCCCCGGGCGGGACGCTCGTCATCGACACGCTCGCCGACACGCTGTTCTGCCGGGTGGCCCTGGTGGGCGTCGCCGAACGCCTTCCCGGGGGGCCGCCGCCGCGCATCCACGATCCTCGGCTGCTCGTCGCGCCCGACCGGTTGGCCCGCGCGCTGGGCGGCTGCGGCATCGAGATGACGGTCGTGGGCGGCCTTCGCCCCTCGCTCGTCGACTATGCCCGCTGGCTGGCCCGCCGGGCCGACTCGGTGCGGATGCTGCCGACCGGCTCCACCGCCGGCGTCTACCAGGCGGTCGGAACCAGGATCGAGACCGGGAGGGACGACCTGTGAACGCCACGATCCCGGCACCTCGCGGCCCCGCCGTGGACGGCGCGGGGCTCGCCGGGAGTGTCGTCGACGCGCTCGCCGCCCGTGCCGGCGCCGCCGACCGGGACGGGGAGCTGCCCGGCGCCGACCTCGACGACCTGCGCGCCGCCGGGCTTTTCGGCCTGCTGGTGCCCGCCCGGCTCGGCGGGTCCGGCGGCGGCTTCGCCGACTGGGCCGACGCGGCGCGGGTGCTCGCCGCGGGCAGCGGCGCGACCGCCCTGGTGCTGAACATGCACACCTCGGTCGTGGGCGCGTTGGCCGGGACGCCCGACGGGCTCGCCCGCACGATGGGGGCACCGGAGTCGTTCTTCGCCGCGCGCGACCGCATGCTGGCCCGCGCCGCGGCCGGGGAGTTCATCGCCGTCGCGATGAGCGAGCGGGGCGCCGGGTCCCGGCTGTCCGAGCTGAGGACCCGCTACCGGCGCGAGGACGGGGGCTACCGCATCACCGGGGTCAAGTCGTTCTGCTCGGGGGCGTCCCACGCGGACGTCTACTTCGTCGCCGCCCGCGCCGAGGACGCGGCACCGGACGCGGCACCGGACGCCGACGGCGGGGCCGCGCGGATCAGTCATTTTCTCGTCCCGCGTGGGGCCGGGGTGCGCGTCGAGCCGGCCTGGGACACCCTCGGCATGCGGGGCACCGGCAGCCACGATGTGCGCTTCGACGTCCGGGTGCCGGCGGAGGCGCTCGTCGGCGGTCTGGAGGGGCTCAGCTCGCTGGTGGCGCAGGTCATGCCGCAGTGGCTGGTCGCCTCCTACGCCGCCGTCTACGCCGGGGTCGGCCGGGCCGCGTTCGACGCGGGGGTCGCGCACGCCCGCGCCAGGCGCACGGCCGGGATGCCGGGCGGCCTCGCGGCGCTGCCCGCCGTGCGGGCCCGGTTCGGCCATGCCGACGCGGCACTGGCCGCGCTGGACGCGGTGGTCGACGAGTGCGCGCGCCGGGTCGACGCCGACCCGGGCTCGGCGTCGACGAACCGGTGGGTGTGGCGAGCCAAGCTGCTCGCCGGCCGGACGGCGCAGGACGTCGCCGCCTCGGTCGTCGAGGCGTGCGGAACCGCCGTCACCCGCCGCGGGCACCCGCTCGAACGGCTCTACCGCGACGCCCGCTGCGGGTCCCTGCAGCCCGCGACGACCGACGTCTGCGCCGACTGGCTGGGGCTCGCGGCACTCGGCGGCGACCCGGAGGCGGACGCGGACGTGGCCCGGTGGTGAGCGCGCGGACGCCGAGCGCGCGGACGCCGAGCGCGCGGACGCCCAGCACCAGGACGCCCAGCACCGGGACGTTGAGCGCCGCCGTCATCACGGGCATGGGCGCCGCGTTTCCCGGCTCCCTTGACCAGCAGAGCCTGTGGGACGAGGTCTTCGAACGGCGGTACCGGGGTGACCGGCTGGCCCGCCGGCTGTTCCTCGGCGCCGGGGTGCGGACCCGGCACGGGGTGGTGGATCCGCGGCGGGAGGACGTCAGCGGCTGGTCGACGGCCGCGCGGATGCGTCGCTACGTCGACGAGGCGCCCGCGCTGGGCGGTCGCGCCGTGCGGGGCGCGCTGGCGGACGCCGGGCTGAGCGCCGCCGAGGTCGGGCTGTTCGTCGTCGTCTCCTGCACCGGCTACGCGACGCCGGGCCTGGACATCCAGCTCGCCCGCGAGCTCGGCATGCCGGCCTCGGTGCGCCGCCTGCTGATCGGGCACATGGGCTGCTACGGCGCCATTCCGGGGATGGGCGCGGCGGCGGACTTCGTCCGGGCCCGCCGGCTGCCCGCGCTCGTGCTGTGTGTGGAACTGACCTCCCTGCACATCCAGCCCGAGCAGCCACATCGGGATCTGGAACAGGTCGTCGCGCACGCCCTGTTCGGCGACGCCGCCGCGGCGATCGTGCTCGTCCCCGACGCCGCCCACGGCCTGGAGGTGCTCGACACCACCGCCGCCACCGCCCCGGGCAGCGAGGACCTGATGACCTGGCACGTCACCGACCACGGCTTCCGCATGGGGCTGTCCCGCGAGGTGCCCGACGTCCTCGCGAAGCACGTCGAGGAGGCGACGGCGTCGCTGCTCGACCCGTTCACCGCGGACCGCGGCGACGTCGCGGGCTGGGCCGTGCATCCCGGCGGGCCGCGCATCATCGACGTCGTCGAGGAACGCCTCGGCCTCGCTGCGGCGCAGACCGCCGTGGCCCGCCGGGTGCTAGCGACCCGGGGGAACTGCTCGTCGGGCACCGTCCTGCTCGTCCTCGACCAGATCCGCGGGGGCCTCGCCGCCGGGGCGACCGCCGTCGCGATGGCGTTCGGCCCCGGCCTGACCCTCTGCCTCGCCGCGCTGCGCCGCAGGTAGCGGCAGCCCTCCCCGGAGCGGGTCACAACGAGTCACAGAGACTCATCTGCGCACAAATTTCGTCCAACATGCCGTGTGTACGGACTTTTTCGATGCTAACGTCCGTATCCGCGCAGCCATGACGGCTGCGACCTGGCTCCTGACCTCGGAAAACAGCCGCGGATGCGCGCCTGCTCGCGTGGGCTGCCGCCGACCACCGGCCGCCCCGTGCCGGTCGTCTCGGGGGCGCAGGCCGTCTCGCACCAGGAGAGGATCTGATGGCGGAAATGACCCTGCGTCGTCGCACGATGGGCAGTGCCGTCGTGCTGGGGCTCAGTGCCCTGCTGGCCGTCTCGGTACCGGGAACCGCGCACGCCAACACCGTGGGCGTCACCGTGAAAACACCCGGCGCCACCAGCGGACCCGGTTCGGCCTTTGCCGAGATCTCGACCCACGCCGACTGTTCCAGCGGCCTCGCCGCCGGCGGCGGCGTCAACCAGGCCATCGGCACCGGCTCGGCCTCGAACGGCAACCACGTGATGGGCAGCGAGCCCAGCTCCGACGGCAGCACCGAATACACCGGCACCACGGGCGTCGTCGGCACCGACGTGACGCACTGGCTCGGCATCGGCGGCAGCGGGGGCGCGACCGACGCCGCGTACTCCACCACCCCCTACGCGACCTGCCTGACCAGCAACCTGGTCAACCACACCCAGGTGGTCATGAACAAGGCCAGCGGCCCCACGGCGGCATCGACGGTCAACCTGGTGGTGGCGACCTGCCCGGCGAACACGATCCTGCTCGGCGGTGGCGCGCGCACCACCCCGGCGAGCATCGGCAGCCTCAAGCCGATCGCCAGCTTCCCCACCTTCAACGACGCCGCCCATGACTACGGCCGGAAGGCGGCGGCCGACGGGGCGACCAACCCGAACTCCTGGGCGTCCGTCGGGTGGAACGGCGGCGGGGGCGGCACCAGCAACGTGACCTACGCCTACGCGATCTGCAGCGGCAGCGGCATCAACGTCAGCGGGGCCACCGTGAAGGTCCGCTACAGCGAGGTGAGCGGGCCGACCTCGGCGACCACCGGCCAGACGGCCACCGTCGGCTGCGGCGCCGGGGACGGGAAGCTGATCAGCGGCGGTGCGGCCGTCAGCGGCGGCAGCGTGACGACCACCGACTNCACCGGCCCGGGTTCGGGCGGCGACCACCTCAACGGCAGCTTCCCCAGCACCTCCGGCGGCAGCCCCGTCAGTGACGGCACCACCACCGCGGCGTACTGGACAGCGTTCAGCCACACCGGCGGCGCGAGCTCGCCGAGCACCTACACCGACGTCTGGGCGCTGTGCGCCGACGACGGCATCTGACCCGAAAGGCGACATCGATTCCCTTGAACCGTCGTATCACCATGCCCAGAGGCCGGCTGGCCGCGATCGCCGGCGCGGCCGGTGTCCTGGCCGTCGCCGTCGCGGTACCCCTGCCCGCCGTCGCGGACGCCGCGGGCGGGACGGCCACCTGCGGGGCGACCGGCGTCCTCACCACCTCCCCGCCCACCTGCGCCTACACCACGGCGGGCACGGACACCTTCACCGTGCCCGCCGGCGTGACCAGCGTGCGCATCGACCTGTTCGGCGGCGAGGGCGGCAGCGCGGCCGGGTTCGTGGCCCCCAACCCGCCGAACACCGGCGCCGCCGGTGGCCTCGGCGGCGAGACCAGCGGCACCCTGGCCGTCAGCCCGGGACAGGTTCTCCAGCTCACCGTCGGCGCCGCGGGCGTCCCCGGGACGTCGCGGCACGGCGAGTTCGCCCGGCGCGGCGGCATCGGCCACGGGGCCGGCGGCGGCGGGGCGCACGGCGGCGGCGGGGCGGGCGGCGGCGGCTCGGACGTCCGGGTCGGCGCGTTCGGCGCGGGCGACCGGGTCCTGGTGGCCGGCGCCGGCGGCGGCGCCGGCAACGGCGGGCCGCTGCTGCACGGCGGCAACGGCGGCGGGCTCGCCGGGGAGGACGGCGGCCAGGGCGGCGGGCCGGCGGGCTCCGGGGTCGCCGGCGGCGGCGCCACGCAGACCGCGCCGGGCACGGGCAGCCCGAACTCGGCCAGGGGCGGCCCGGGGATCCCGGGCGGCGACATCGATCCCTGGACCGGCGAGCCCAATCCGGGCAGCGGCGGCCCCGGCGGCAACGGCGCCGGGGGCGGTAACGGCGGGGGCGGGGGCGGGGGCGGCTACTACGGCGGCGGCGGCGGCTCCGGCGGCGGGGACCCGGGCAACTTCTCCGGGGCGGGCGGTGGCGGCGGCAGCGGCTTCGCGGCACCCACGGTGACCGACGCCGCGCTCGTCGGGGGCGTCAACCACGGCGACGGTCGCGCGACGGTGTCGTTCCGCTACGGCGCCTCGGTCGCGGTCGCCGCCAGCACGACCACGCCGCTGTTCGGCCAGACCGTCACCCTCACCGCGTCCGTCACCGGCGCGGACCCGGCCGCCGGCACCCCCGGCGGGACGGTCACCTTCCTGGACGGTTCCACCACTCTGGCAACGGCGTCGCTCGCCGGCGGCCAGGCCGGCGTCAGCGTCAACGGTCTCCAGCCCGGCGCGCACGCGATCACGGCCAGCTACAGCGGCGACCCGGCCTTCGCGCCGGGCACCACGGCCGGATCCACCGACGTCACCGTCGGGTTCAGCCAGCCGTGCGTCACGACGACGCGCACCGGACCCCTGACGGTCGCCGCCGGCCAGGCGCTCTGCGTCGGACCGGGCGGCCGGCAGGTCGGTCCGGTCACCGTCCGCTCCGGCGGGGCCCTCGCGCTCACCGGCGCCGAGGTCACCGGCCCGGTGTCCGCCGAGGGCGCGCTGGCCCTCACCGCCTGCCGGTCGACGATCACCGGCCCGGTGACGGTCCACGCCGCCGGCGGCTACGTCCTGCTCGGCGCCGACGCCGCCGACGTCACGCCCTGCGCGGGCAACACGCTGCGCGGCCCGCTGACCGTGGACGCGAACACCGGCGGCCTCGAGGCCTCCGCGAACACCATTACCGGCCCGGTTCGGATCACGGGCAACAGCGGCAGCGGCCCACTGCCCGACGACGCGGTGCCCGAGTTCCGCGACAACCGTGTCACCGGGCCGCTGAGCTGCACTGGCAACCAGCCGAGTCTGGTGCAGACGGGCAACGTCGTGATCGGCCCGCGATCGGGTCAGTGCGCCTGACACCCACCCCCACACCCCTCGGCCGCCTGACGCGGGTGGCGCCCCGCGTCGGGCGGCCGAGTACGGTTCCGCGGCGGCCGGGGTCGGCGCAACCCGTCGTCACCTGGAACGATGGGAACACCTCCGCGGGCGGTCGTCACGNCCGGCTTCACCGGCCCCGCCGCCGAGGCCTCCGTCCGAAGGAGCCGTCCCCTTGACCGACGCCCGCACCGTCATCGCCAGCCTGCGCCGCTCGCACGAGCGGCTGCGCGCCCTCGTCGGGTCGCTCGACGCCCAGGCCGTGCGCGGGCCCTCCTACGACGACGAGTGGACGATCGCCCAGGTGCTGTCCCACCTCGGGTCCGGCGCCGAGATCGGCCGGCTCGTCCTCGACGCCGCCGTCGCCGGGCAGGACGCCCCCGGCCAGGACGCCTTCGTCGCCGTCTGGGACACGTGGAACGCCAGGACCCCGGACGCGCAGGCCGCCGACGTGCTGCCCGCCGATCTGGCCCTGGTCGAGGCGTACGAGGCCCTCGACGACACCCAGCTTGCGGGCCTGCGGGTCGCGCTCGGGCCGATGAGCCTGGATGCCGCCGGGGTCGTCCGGCTCCGGCTGAGCGAGCACGCCGTGCACACCTGGGACGTCGCGGTCATGCTCGACCCCGCCGCCACCGTGGAGGNGACCGCCGTCGACCTGCTCATCGACGGTCTCGGCATGATCGCCGGCTTCGCCGGCAAGCCCACCGACCCCACCCGGATCCACGTCACCACCACCGACCCGGACCGCGAGATCGCCCTCGATCTCGGCGACGCCGTGCACCTGGGGCCCTGGGACGGAGCGGAGCGGCCCGCCCGGCTGAGCCTGCCGGCAGAGGCGTTCGTCCGGCTGGTCTACGGCCGTCTCGACCCCGCCCACACCCCGCCCCTGGCGGCCGACGGTGTGGACGTCGACCTTCTTCGGGTGGCATTTCCCGGCTTCTGAGCTCTGTCGCCACCCGGCTCGCGTAGCCGCGACTGCGGCGCGTATCCCGCGGTGGCGTCAACCGGTGACGGCCTCGACCTCGTCCGCGGTTCCGCGGAACCGCGCCGGCTGTTCCGCCGTCAGCGGCGGTCAGCCCTTGCGTGCGACGGCTCCGTGGACGCCGACCTGCGCGTCGGTCAGGCCCTCGTCGACGTCGCCGGCGGGCTGCCAACGGTGCACGACCCGCAGGCCCGGGCCGACGAGGTCGAGGCCGCCGAAGAACTGGGCGACCTGCGCAGGGGACTGCCCGACGCCCAAGCGTCCGGCTCCGCCACGACACGCTCGTCTCGCCGCGTCAGACCGTCCCGAGTGCGTGGGATGTCGTCAACGTACCGCGCCCGGCCCACAGCGCGCCGGGCCGACCTGGCCATCGGGCATCGGNCATCGGGAACTCGGGCAAGCGGGAACTCGGGAAACGGGCCGAAGGGAACTGGATCGAACCAGTAGGCGATCCGTACCCACATCCCCGGTACTCACAGGTGATTCATAGCTTCAACGTTCGGTGCGGNCGCGACCGAAATCCAATGGTTCGCTAAGTATTTTCACAGGATCCGACCAGTGAACCTTTAGGATCTTCCGGCAAAGTTCGGACCGCCCCAACCGAACTCTCGCGGGCGTTGCCCGCCGGAAACCCAAAAAGACAACGGAATTTCAACCTCTGCATGCCTTCCGGTGGCCACACCCCGGATCGCGGGTCATCCTGGAGGGTTCTTGTCGTCCTTGTCGGCAGACGAAACGGCGCCGCAGCAGAGCATCGAGCCGCCGGAGTCGTCCCATCGTAGAACACGACGGAGTGCCCGCCACCCGTCGTCCGCCGGGCGGCGGGTGCGGATTCCCCGGGGCCGTGCCGGCGTCGTCGTGATTGCCGCCGTCGTCGTCGTCGCCGTCGGCGGCGGCCTGCTCGGTTGGGCCCTGAGCGGGGATGCGGGCACGCCGGCCTCGTCCAGGCTCGTCGCGGCGAGCGTCGGGCAGATCCGCCAGACCGTGAGTGCGACCGGCACCCTCGAACCGACCCGGCAGGCCAACCTCTCGTTCGCCGTGTCCGGCGAGGTCACCGCGGTCAAGGTCGCCGTGGGCGACAAGGTGCAGGTCGGGCAGACCCTCGCCACCATCGACTCGGCGGCGCTCGCCACCACGGCCGCCCAGGNACGGGCGACGGTGGCGAACGACCAGGCGAAGGTCGCCTCCGACCAGGCGTCGGGGGTAACTGGCGCGCAGCTCACGGCCGACGAGGCCACGCTGACCTCGGCGCAGGACGCGGCGGGCGCGGCGCAGCGCAACCTCGCCGCGAGCGCGATGACGTCGCCGATCGCCGGGACGGTCGCCGTGGTCAACCTCACCGTCGGCCAGCAGCTCGCCGGCGGGTCGGGCAGCGGATCCGCCGGCGGGTCCGGCTCGGGCGGTGGCTCCGGCTCCGGCTCGGGCGGTGGCTCGGGTTCGGGCGGCCTGGGCGGGAACGGCGGCGGGTCCGGCTCGGGCGCGTCGTCCTCGCTGACGTCGTCGTCGTCCTCGGCGTCCGGTGCCCAGATCGTCGTGGTCGGCACGGACTCCTACCTGGTCAACGCGACCGTCGACGACACGGCGATCGGCCAGCTCAAGACCGGCGACCAGGCCGTCATCACCCCGACCGGCTCGACCGGCGCCACGACCGTCGCCGCCCGGGCGGGCCGCTCGGGCGGGATCGCCGGCTCGGGCGGAGCAGCCGGCTCGGGCGGGACGGGTGGGACGGGTGGCACGGGTGCGGGTCTGTCGGGCGCCGGCGGGTCGGGGACGATCTACGGCACCGTGGGCACGATCGGCCTCATCGCGACCAGCACCTCCGGGGTCGCCAGCTACCCGGTGACCATCAACGTCACGGGCACCCCGACCGGTCTGCACCCGGGCGCCGGCGCCGACGTCTCGATCATCGTCCGGCAGCTCTCCGACGTCCTGACCGTCCCCAGTCAGGCGCTGCACACCTCGGGGTCGCAGACCGTCGTCTATCGGATGCGCGGCGGCCGTCAGGTCTCCACGGTGGTGACCACCGGCGCCACCTCGGGGGCGCAGACCCAGATCACCTCCGGGCTCGTGGCCGGTGACCAGGTCGTCGTCCCGGTCGTCGGCGGCTCGACCACCCGGGCCCGGACGGGCGGTACCGGCGGTGGGTTCGGCGGTGGCGCGGGCGGCGGGTTCCGAGGCGGTGGTTTCGGCGGCGGCACCGGCTTCGGCGGCGGCACCGGCACCGGCTTCGGCGGCGGCGGCTTCGGTGGGCGGGCCACCGGATGACCCCGACCGACTCCTCATCCGACTCCCCATCCACCGACTCCACGTCGCAGGAATCCGGGGCGCACGAATTCGGAGCGCACGAATTCGGGGCGAGCGCCGCCGTCATCGAGCTGACGGACGTCCGCAAGACCTACCGGTCGGGGCTGTTCGAGGTGGCGGCCCTGCGCGGGGTCAGCCTGTCCATCCAGGAAGGTGAATATGTGGCGATCACGGGCCCGTCCGGGTCCGGAAAGTCGACGCTGATGCACATCCTCGGCTGNCTCGACGTCCCGACGTCGGGCCTGTATCGGCTGGCCGGCGACGATGTCGGCGGCATGTCGGAGGACCAGCTCGCCGAGGTCCGCAACCGGNGGATCGGGTTCGTGTTCCAACAGTTCAACCTGCTCCCCTCGATGACCGCCTGGCGCAACGTGGAGCTGCCCCTCTGCTATGCCGGGGGGCCGCGCGCCGAACGCCGGCAGCGGGCTGTCGACGCGCTGGCCGACGTGGGNCTCGCCGACCGGGTCGAGCACCGCCCGGCGGAGCTCTCCGGCGGTCAGCAGCAGCGGGTCGCNNTGGCCCGGGCGCTGGTCACCAACCCGTCGTTGATCCTCGCCGACGAGCCGACGGGCAACCTCGACTCGGCGTCCACCGAGGATGTCCTGGGGCTGTTCCGGCGCCTGCACGACCTCGGCCGCACGATCGTCCTGATCACTCACGAGGCCGAGGTCGCCGCCGCGGCGGACCGGGTGCTGCAGGTTCGCGACGGCGTGGTCACGGCCGATTCGGGTCCATCCGCCCGAGTGTCCCGGACGGTGCGCACGTGAGCTGGGCGGAAATCGTGCGGACCGGGCTCGAGGCGGTCCGCTCGCACCGGCTGCGGTCCGGGCTGACGATGCTCGNCATCCTCATCGGCGTCGCCGCGGTCATCCTCACCGTCGGGCTCGGCGAGGGGGCGCAGGACAAGGTACGGGGCCAGATCAACGCGCTCGGCAGCAACCTGCTGATCGTCGCCCCCGGCAGCACGACGACGAACGGGGTACGCGGCGGCTTCGGCAGCGCGTCGACCCTCACCCGGGCCGACGCCGACGCCCTGAGGTCCACGGTCGTGGCCCCCGACATCAGGGCGGTCGCACCGACGACCTCCCGGTCCGCGGCGCTGGCCGCCGGCAGTGCCTCGTGGACGGCCTCGGTCGTCGGCACCACGCCCGACTGGCTGTCGGTGCGCGCCCGCGCGATCGGCACGGGGAGGTTCATCAGCGGCCAGGACGTCGCCGACCACGCCGCCGTGACGGTGCTGGCCGCGACCACCGCCGAGGAGCTGTTCGGCGCGCGCGACCCGGTCGGGCAGGCCGTCACCGTGTCGGGGGTGCCGATGACGGTCATCGGCACCCTGACCGCCGCCGGCTCGTCCGCGAACACCAACGAGGACGACCAGGCCATCGTGCCGATCACGACCGCCGCCGACCGGATCACCGGGGGCGTGAGCCGGAACGCCGTCCAGGACATCTACCTGGAGGCGACCTCCGGCCACACCCTGTCGGCCGCCTACCAGGAGGCCGACTACGAGCTGCTGGCCCGGCATCGGATCACGACGCCCACGGCGGCCGACTTCTCCATCACCAGCCAGCAGTCGATCCTGTCCACCGCGACCTCGGTCGACCGGACCCTGACGGTGCTGCTCGCCGGCGTCGCCGGGATCTCCCTGCTGGTCGGGGGCATCGGCGTCATGAACATCATGCTCGTCTCGGTGACCGAACGGATCCGTGAGATCGGCCTGCGCAAGGCGCTCGGCGCCTCCCCGCGGGTGATCCGGCGGCAGTTCCTCGTCGAGGCGTCCGTGCTGGGTCTCGCCGGCGGCCTGCTCGGCACCGCGCTCGGCCTCGCCGGGGCCGCCATCCTGCCGCACCTGATCTCCGATCCGATCTCGATCTCCCCGACCGCCACCGTCGGCTCGATCGTCATCGCGGTCGCGATCGGGGTGGCGTTCGGCGTGTACCCGGCGACCCGGGCGGCCCGGCTCGCGCCGATCGAGGCGCTGCGCAGTGACTGACACCGGCCGGCACCCGCCCGCGTCGCGCCCGACCGTGGGCCCTTCCTCTGCGGGCCTTTCCTCTGCGGGCCTTTCCTCTGCGGGCCTTTCGACTGCGGGCCTTTCGACTGCGGGCCATTCGACTGCGCAGCACCTGTCCGCGCGCCTCGTCCCAGCCCGGGTGGGAAGTCCCGGGCCGTCCGTCAGGAGCGACGACCTCATGACCACTGTCAATCCGATGGCCCCGGTCCGATCGGGCCAGTCCCGCCCGCATCGCCGCGCCCTGGCCGCGGGGCCGATCGTCGGCATCGGGCTCGCAATGATCATCACCGTCAGCGCGTGCGGCAGCGGCGGCAGCGGCGGCCGTTCCGACGGGTCCGACGGAGCGACGGCCGCCGCGGCGAGCACGCCGAGCCGGGCCGCCGGCTCCGCCCAGGGGCAGGGTCAGGCGGGCCGGCCGGGCACCAGCGGCACCATCGCCGCGGTCACCGCGACGAACGTCGAGGTCCAGAACCCCGCCACCGGCCAGGTCACCGTCACCTGGACACCGAGCACCAGATTCGTCAGGACCGCCACCGCCACGGCGTCCGCCGTCGCGGTCGGCGACTGCGTGACGGTGACCGGCGGCAGCCCGGGCAGCACGTTCACCGCCCAGACCGTGACCGTGAGCGCGCCGGTGTCCGGCGGCTGCACGGCGGGCTTCGGCCGCGCCTTCGGTGGGGCCGGCGGGTTCCCGGGCGGTGCCCGGCCGTCCGGCGCGCCCACCGCCCGTCCGAGTGACCGTTCGACGACCCGTCCGAACGGGCAGGGCCGTCCGAACGGGCAGGGTCGCCCGGACAACGGCCGGTTCGCCGTGGTCACCGGGTCGGTGACGAAGGTGGTGGGCACGACCATCACCGTCCAGGGTCCGCAGCGGCTCCGCGTCGGCGCATCGGCCTCGGCGGCGCCCACCGCCACCTCGCCGTCCGGCGCGACCGTCACCTCGACGGTGATCCTGGGCTCGTCGACGACCGTCGAGGAGACGAGCAGCGCCACCTCGGCGGCCCTGGCCGTCGGTGAATGCCTGACCGCCGTCGGCAAGGCCGACGACACCGGCGCGGTGTCCGCCACCTCCATCAGCGTCCGCCCGGCCGCCCAGCAGGGGGGATGCACCGGCGGCTTCGGCGGCCGGGGCTTCGGCGGTCGGGGCTCGGGTAGCCAGGGCTCGGGCGGCCAGGGCTCGGGGCGTCAGGGCTCGGGCGGCGGCACGGCCAATGGGTGAACGATTCGGCCGGGCGCTGGCCCGGACCAGCCGGCGGGGAGCCCGAACCTGGGTCGTGATCGGCGTCGTCGCCGTGATCGTCGTCGCCGCCGGCTCGGCGACGCTCGCGGCGACGGGGTCCTCCGGTCCGGACTACCGCACCGCCACGGCGGTGCGCGCCACCGTCGCGCAGACGCTGGACTCGACCGGTGTCGTCTCGCCGGCGAGCCAGGCGAGCGTGACCTTCCCCGTCTCGGGGACGGTCGCCAGCGTCGCCGTGGCCCCGGGTGACCATGTCGAGGCCGGGCAGACGCTGGCCACTCTCGACGGCGCCGCGCTGTCGGCCGCGGTCGATGCGGCCACAGCCACGCTTGCCTCCGACCAGGCGAAGCTGAGCTCCGACGAGGCAGGCGAAGGCGGCACCGGGTCTGCCACGGCGACGGGCTCCACCGCCTCCTACGCGGGCGGCCCGGCAACGATCCAGCCGATCTCCCTGGTGACCGGCGGCGCCCGGCCCACCGACCGGACGACCTCCACCCCGACCCCGCCCACCTCGACGGCATCCGGCCCGACGGCATCCGGCCCGACCGTGTCCGGCCCCACGGTCTCCGGCCCCACGGCCTCCGGACCGGCAAGGTCAGGCTCCACGGCGGAAGGCCCCACGACGGCGGGGAACGGCGGCGCCGTCGCCGCCGCCCGCGCCGCCATCACCCAGGCGCAGAAGTCCCTGGTCGCCACGCAGCACTCCGCCGACACCGACCTCGCCGTCGCCACGACGGACCTCGGTCAGGAGAAGACGACCTGCGCGGCGTACATCGACGCGACGGCGACGCCCGGCACGGCCACACCGTCCGCGACGGTCGGATCGCCCGCGACGGCGGCCGGTCCGGCTGGCTCCACCCCGGCGGGCAGGGGCCGGTCGGGCGGCGTGGTCCGCAGCGCCCCGTCGGCCCATGCCGACTCGTCCGCACCCGCCGCCCCGCCGCTCCGTACCAACCCGCCGACGTCGAACTCCCCCGCACCGGCCACGTCGGCACCGGCCACTTCGGCACCGACGGCGTCGGCACCGGTCCCCTCGACACCGGTCACTGCAGGACCGGCCACATCGGTACCGGCCACGTCGGGACCGGCCGCGAGCCCGGCACCCATCACCACGGGCGCCTCCGCCTCGAGGAGTGCCGCGCCGGCCTCGTCGGCCTCGTCGACCTCGGGGCTCCGGGTGATCGAGACCGTGCAGCGGTCGGGCGCGCAACCCGCGACCTCGTCCGTCTCGGCGGCCACGGGGACGGCGACGGGCACGGGGACGGCGGTGGCCACGGGGACGGCGGCGGGCACAGATGCCGCATCCGCCTGCTCGGCGCTGCTGAGCACCGTGCTTACCGACCAGCAGCTCGTGTCGGCCGACCAGGGGGCGGTGACCCAGGACGAGGCGACGCTCGGTGACGCGATCGAGGCCCTCGTCGCCCTCGCGCCCACCTCCGGTTCCTCCGCGGCGACCCCGTCCGCAGGGGGATCGACCGCCACGGGCGCGAACCCCGGCGGGCCGGCCGCGGGGACGGCGACCGCGAGTGGTGCAGGCGGCGCGAGTGGTGCAGGCGGCGTGAGTGGTGCAGGCGGCGTGAGTGGCGGTGGCGAAGGAGCTGCGGGTGGTACCGGGGGCGCAGGCGGCGCTCGGTCGGCTCATTCCGGTGGCACCGGCGGTTCCGGAGGCGCCGGCGGTTCCGGGGGCGCCGGCGGTTCCGGAGGCGCCGGCGGCGGATCCGGAGCGGGGCGCTCCAACGGGGCGGCGTCCTCGGCGCGCGGCGGTGCCCAGGGCGCGCCGGCCTCCCCGGCACAGATCGCTGCCGACCAGGCCGCAGTGGACGCGGCGCAGGCCGCACTGGTCCAGGCGAAGGACGACCTGGTCCAGACCACTCTGGTCAGTCCGCTGGCGGGCACGGTCGGGGCGGTGGGCCTCACCGTCGGCGAGTCCGTCCAGGCCGCCTCGACGGCCTCCGCGGGCTCCGGGATCACCGTGATCGGCGCCGGGACCTCCTACGCGGTCGAGACGTCCGTGGCCGACTCCGACCTGGCGAAGGTGCACGTCGGTCAGGCCGCGTCGGCGATCGTGGACGGCTCGGCCACGGCGCTGACCGGCACGGTCGTCGGCATCGGGCTGCTGCCGACGTCCTCGCTGACGAGCGGCTCGAACGGCGGCGGCTCGGGGGCGTCGAGTTCGGTGAGCTATCCGGTGACGATCTCGCTCAACCGGGCGAGCCAGCGGATCTTCTCCGGTTCGGACGCCGACGTCTCCATCGTGATCGCTCAGGCGGCGAACGCGACCGCGGTGCCCAGTTCGGCCCTGCGATCCCTGGGCCAGATACAGACCGTGACGGTGGTGCGCGGTGGTAAGGCGACGACCACGATCGTCGGTGTCGGGGCGGCCGGAACGACCCTGACGCAGATCACCTCGGGGGTGAAGGTCGGCGATCGGGTGGTGCTCGCCGACCTGTCGACCCCGTTGCCCAGCGCCGGCACCACGACCGGCCGCGGTGGCGGCCTCGGTGGTGCGCTCGGAGGCGGCGGCCTCGGCGGAGGCGGGCTCGGTGCAGGCGGTCTGGGCGGTGGCCGGGCCGGGGCTTCGGTGGCAACCGGGCAGGCTGATCAGACGGCCTGAACGGGCTGGGTCGGCCGGGCCGGTCGCGAGAGCGAACTCGCGGCCGGCCCGGCCGTGGGGTGCCGGTCGCCGTCCGGTTCGGACGGCGGGACCGGCGGATGATCCAGGCGGGGTCAGGCCGCGCCGGGAACGGTGGCGTTCCGTTCCTTGAAGCCGAAGCCGTTGCTGGATGCGCCCTGCTGGAATGCGGCGAAGGCGTTCTCGTCGGCGTCGATGTCGGCCTGCGTCGCGGTGCCGTTCTTCAGCTTGCCGGTCAGGCTGCTGAACTTGTCGCTGATCGACTGCACCGAGTTACACAGCGTCGGATTGGCCAGCGCGAACCGCTTGGCCACCTTGAGCTCGTGGACCGTGAACGCCCCGGCCACCGCGGCCTTGGCGAAGCTCCGTGTCCGCTTCGGCGCACCCTTGGCGAAGGCGCCGTTCTTCGTCGGCTTGTAGATGTAGCGGTGGAAGGCGCCCAGGGCGAGCCCGGAATGCAGCGCGAACCGCGTCTTCGCGAAGACCTTGGTGTTACCCGAGGTGGGGCAGGAACCGGAGTACTCGGAGTCGGTGTCGGTGCCCGCCGAGCTCGACGTACGGACGCCGTTCTTCCCGGAGCCACCCGACGAGCCGCCGCACGCACCGAGCAGCGTGACCGAGAGCAGCAACACGATCACAGCAGCCGCGTACCGCGTGGTCCGAGCGGTCGGCCTAGCGCTTGTCGAAAACATCCACCACCAACTTCGTGCGGCTATCGCCTGGTCAGAGATCTACCGCGCCCGCGGGGACGCTGTGCAACTGTAGCGATTGCCGCGCCTGCCGGCACCGTCGCGTTCCCGATACCGGCCCCCGACCTGGGCAGGCCTCGCTCGACGTCCGGACCCGAGCCGGTAAAGCGGTGAGCCGGGTCGGCCCGTCGACCNAGGCCGCGGGCCGACCGGGCGGTGAGCGTTTCGGCGGGCCTAGTTCGCCGAGTAGCGCTGTTTATAGCGTGCGGCTGCGTTGGGATTCACGTAGACGCAGTCACCACCGAGTGGGCGATACAGGTTATTGGACCCGATGTTTCCGGGATCGCAGTTGTTGAAGTAGAACTCGTAGGCGTCGAGACCGACGACATCCACCCAGGCGTCACCCGGGCACATGTCCATCGCGTTGTGGCTCGGCGTCGCCAGCGTCGTCATGACCGCGATAAGACCCAGCGCCGGGCAGGTCGGCCGGCCGGCCAGGAGGGCGAGGATCCCGCCCGCCGGGAGTGTCGCCCACGCCGCCCGCGCTGACGGTCGGTGCGTGTGCCCTCGGATTCGGCGGACCGTCCTCGCACCCGCCATCCCGGCGCCGACCGGACACTGCGCACATGCCGCGGACCAGTCCGTGCGCCAGCGCCACCGGAACGCGCTTCCGACGGGAATACCTTCTCGTCCGATCTTTCTTCCGCCTGCATTCCGTCGCCCCGTTCCGGACAGGCGCTATTCTCCGGAGATTCGACGCCCCTCAATCCACCTCGAACGAAGGCTGGCAACGCCGGCCATCGAGCCACTCCGGTAAAACGCCTCCGACGAGACCAACGGTTTTGCGTCTGCCTACGGAAAGCCGAACACCGGTACCTGCCGGCGGGTTGGTCGATGACTCGGCGCGGCCACCGCGGCGAGCGGGCCGATCCGAACGGCGGCGACGCCGGGCATCTTGTTCGGCCGACGTCGCCGCAGCAACCAGCCAGGTCCACGCCAGGTGGTGGGTCCGCACGCTCGACATCGGTGTGCNCAGTCCGCCGATCCGGCAGGACGGGACGGGCGTTGCCGACGGACGCTAGGGAAGCGTCGTCAGGCCGCCCTCGACCATGAACGTCATGCCGGTCAGGTAGCTCGCGTCCGGCCCGGCGAGGAACACCGCCACCCGCGCGCAGTCCCGGGGAACACCCCAGCGCCGCAGCGGGATCTGNGCCTGCGCCGCCTCCCGCGCCCCGGGGTGGTCGGCGAAGACGCCCTCGGCGGCATCGGTGAGGATGACCGGGTTCAGGACGTTCACCGTGATCCCATGCTGCCCCCAGCCGTTGGACGCGGTCCGGCTCAGCGCACGGATCGCCTCCTTGTTGCAGTTGTAGGAGGCGGACTCGGCGTTGCACATGATGCCGCGGCGGGACCCGAAGTTCAGGATTCGCCCGCCGCCCGCGGCCTNCATGTACGGGAAGACGGCCTGCATGGCGCGCAGCGTCGCCTTGACGCCCGTCTCGAAGTTCCAGTCCCACTCGGCCTCGTCGACGTCCTCCAGGTTCGTCGGCTCGCTGGAGGCACGCGGCCGGTCGCGGGTGCCGAAGCTCTGCGCGTTGTTGACGAGGATGTCCACGCCGCCGTACTCGGCCACGGTGCGGTCGACCATCTCGCGGATGTTCTGCGNCACGCCGACGTCGCAGGTGATGCCCAGCGCGTCACCGCCCCGGGCGCGAATGCCGTCGACCACCTCGCTGACCGTCCCCGCGGTCCGGGAGGNGACGACGACGCGGGCGCCTTCGAGCGCATACTCCTGCGCGATCGCCCGGCCGATACCCCGGCCCGCGCCGGTCACGATCGCGACCTTGCCGTCTAATACACCCATGACATTCTCCTCAACCCCTCCTCGGCAGTTCGACCCGCCGGCGCCCGCGGCCGCGAGCCGGCCAAGCCTACGGTAGGCGGCCGCGACGATCCTCCTTATACGGTGCATCATCGAGGGCCAAGGGCTGCACGGCAGGCCGACTCGCCTCGCCGAGAGATTCACCAGGGCGTGATCCGGCTCGACGTCCGATCGGGCCGCAGAAAGTTCGTCGCGGCAGTGCACCCACGATCCAGCGCTTCTTACCCGTCATTCCGCCGGGGTCACGCATTCCCGGCATCGAGGCGATCAAAGCGGCGTCGGTCCAGCGGGACGACTGCCCTCGCCCGACGGGCCGCGGCCCGCGTCGGGACCGTCGTCGACGAGGGAACCCCGGTCGACGAGGGAACCCCGGTCGACGAAGGGGTGGACGATCGGCAGCGTCAGGCTGCCTGCCCGCGCTCGCCCGACGGCCCGCGCTCGTCCGCCCCCTCGGCCGCTTGCCCGGTCCACTCGCCGGCGTACGTCCGCACCACCGACCCGGTTTGCCGACCAGCAACTCTGCCGAAGCCCCGGTGAGCGACCCAATCCGCGATCAGGGACCGCCACCGGCTTCCCGCTCCAGCGCACCCGCGACCATGGTTTAGTAGATGCGATAGCATCAAAAGCGGAGCTCGCTGTGCTGTCTCNCGGGGGAGAACATGACCGCATCGTCCGATCTCAACGTCGACCCAACACCTCTTCTCGGNAGCCCATACATGCGGAACCGGGCGCCGAGGGGCTGGGCTGCCGGATGGAGTCAACGGGCATCAGCAGCCCGCGGATCACAGGTGGACGTTCCCGCCGGGCCTCGGCTATAGTAATTCACACGGGGGTCTGATCGTTTCTCAAGTCCGTCTCGACTGTACAGAGGCCAGACAGCAGCCAGGGTAGTGTTCCTGGACCCGNCCATCACGAGGCGGTCTTTTCAAGCTGCTCCGATTCCGGACTCATCCTCCGGTCTACTTCGCGTTCAGCCACCGTTAGTTCGTATCCGTTGTTCCTTCGGAGTTGATGGTGGGTGGAGTGCGTTCCTGGCCGGACGACGGGAAGTTCGAGGCGGCGGTCTCCCGCGGTTCGTTCGAGCACCCGCGCCTCCAGGGGATCACCTTCGATCGGGAGGCGTCCGGCGGGCTTCTGCACGCGCTCGGCGCCTCGGCCGTCGTCTTCTTCGGCCGACGGGGAACGGAGGGCGTGGCGCTGCGCTGCCCGACCCGCGACCTCGGCAGCGGCGCCCCGGCCCGCTACGCGGAGCTGGCCGCTCGGCGTGCGGGCAACCCCGGGCTCGCCGGGCTCGCCGGGCTCGCCGAGGCGGAGTGGATCGATCGCGGCGTCCAGGTTGACGGCGAGTGGTGGCCGGTGATCGTGATGGAACGGGTGGAGGGTCNCACGCTGGCCAACCACGTGGAGCACGCGGTCGAGAACGAGCCCGGGAGGCTGCTCGCGGCCGCGGAGGACTGGCTGGCGTTCGTCTCCGCGCTCGGCGCCNCCGACATCGCGCACGGCGACCTCCAGCAGGACAACATCTTCGTCACGCCGAAAGGACAGCTGAAGGCCGTCGACCTCGACGGGGTCTGGCTTCNGTCCACAGCCCACCTGCCCCCGAGCGAGACGGGGCACCGGCACTACCAGCATCCGCGCCGCGGNCGGACCGACTGGGGCCGGACCACCGACACGTTCTCCGCGCTGGTCATCTATGCGTCGCTTCGCGCGCTGNCCGCCGACCCGGAACTCTGGGAGCGCTATCACAACGGCGAGAACCTGGTGTTCAGCGACAACGATCTGGCACGCCCCGGCAGGACCTCCCTGTGGGACCGNCTGTCCGGCAGTTCGGACCGGGAAGTCCGTCAGCTCCTGNCCCTGCTGCGCGAACTCTGTGACGGGCCGGCCGACCCGGGCTGCGACCTCACGACCCTGCTGGAGAGCCATCNCAAGGCGCTGGCCGAGGGCTCCACGACGCAGGTGGCCCTGACACCGGTCGGCGGGAATGACGGCGCCGAGGACGACGGGGACCGCTGGTGGGAGGAACCCGGCCAAGGTCCGGTGGAAACCGGCGGTGAATGGTTCGAGGCCGAGGAGAGCAGGGGCACGACCATCATTTCCACGCCGCCCGTGGGGCCCGCCGTCGCCCCCACGTCCCATCCGCCGCGCACCCGCCCACGACGTCGGCTCGGTCGCACGGTCCTCGTTCTGGCGGCCCTGGCCGTTCTGATTGTCACCCTGGCTCTGATCTCCTGACGTTCCGNTCTCCTGACGTTCCGGCCCGCTGAGGACGGCTCCATGCAGAATCCCGCTTCGCCNCCAACCCGGCCGCCCGGCCGCTCGCCGACTCTCGCGGACCATGTCCGGGCCTACCGCGTGCACATCGCCGTCGTCGCCACGGCGCTACTGGTCATCGCGGTGACCGGGCTGCTGACCGGCGGATCCTCGGCTTCGCCGGCGCCCCGGGCCTTCGTGACCACAGATCCGTCCCGAGCCGCTCAGGTGGCGGAATCGGAGTCCCGCGCCTACGAACTGGTTGCCCTGGTCGGCAGGACTGCGTCCTCGGCACCGCCGTCGGATGNGCCCAGCCAGGTGGATTTCCCCACCTCCGTCTACCCGTCGAACGTCAAGGCGATTCCGGCGGACAGAAGACCCGCGCAGGATCCCCGTTGTGAGCCGGACCATCCCCTCGGTACCGGCTCCGGGCAGGGTGCCAAACCCCCGTGCTTTGCCGATCAGCAGCGCGNCATCGTGCTCAGACTTTCCGGCCCGCTCCACTTCGACAGCACGTGGCCGGTGGACAAGAAGACGCCCGTCTACAAGGCCGCGCCCACCGGGGCCGGCGCCGTGGTGGAACTGGCGCTGAAGCCCGGCCAGGCCGAGGCGCTGCGCTCGGCCGGGGTTCTCCTGGTCGCTGCCGGCGACCTGCGGGACGCCGCCGGTAAGCTGCCGTCCTCCTTTGCCGTGTACGGCGACACTGCCGGGAGCGACAAGGCATCCCGGCTGCGAGACGCGACCCGGCGGGCGACGGCCGACGACACCCGCAGCGGTCGAGCGCTCGGCTGGGCTGTCCTGTTCGCGGTGGGGGTCGCTCTGATACCGATGACGAACCTGGTCCTGGGGGGCGCTCGTACCGAGGGCGCCCGAAGGTCGGGATCCCTCCCCGCGCAGCCGGAGGGACTCGCGGAACGCGAGGCGTCCCCGCCGTACGACGCCGAAACGGCGTACGACACCGAACCCGCGTACGAGACCGGCTCGCCGTACGAGGCAGGCCCGGCATACGAGGCGGAGGCAGCACGCGAGGTGGAGGCGGAGTACGAGGTGGAGGCGGAGTACGGAAGGCCCGCACGGAAGCCGTTCCCCGAGACACCGCCCGAGGGGGCCTCGGACGACGACTACGCGCCCGCGCGACCAGCGGCGCCGCCGTCCCTCGGCTGGCGACTACTGAACGATCCGATGTGCCCGCGCTGTAGCACCGATCACGCGATCACGGCGACCTATGACTGCGGGCACTGCGCACATCGCTGGACTGTCGAATCCGGCGATCCCTGGCCCGACGTGGTGGTGGATCCGTCGGCGCCGACCCTGGCCGCCGGGCCCGTCCCCGCGCTCGGGGAACGCCCGGACCGCCGTTCCCTCTGACGCTTCGTGACACCGCGAGGAGATGGTTCGTGCCCTACTCCCAGTCCATCGACCGCACCACCCCAGGTTGTGTGATCTTCCTTCTGGACCAGTCCGACTCCATGAACCTGCCGGTCGGCGGTCGTCCCGGTGTCTCCAGGGCCGAACTGCTGGCCGACATCGTCAACGACACGATCGCCATGATCATGCGCCGTTGCCGAAAGGTCCACACCGAGCCCACGCCACGGGCCTACTACGACCTGGCGGTGATCGGCTACTACGGGCAGGAGGTGCGCTCGCTGCTGGGTGGACCGCTGGCCGGCCAGTGGCTGGCGTCCATCCCGGAGCTGTTCGGCTCGATCCTCCGGCACGAGGATCGCGACGGCCGGCCCAAGCCGGTCTGGGTCGAGCCGTTCGCGACCGGCCCGACCCCGATGTGCGCGGCCTTCAACCAGGCCGGCCGCCTGGCCAACGGCTGGGCGGCCGGTCACCAGCGCTCGCATCCCCCGATCGTCATCAACATCACCGACGGGATGGCGACCGACGGTGACAGCGAGGCGGTGCGGACGTGGGCCGGTCGGCTACGGTCGCTGCACACTCGGGACGGGAACCTCCTGCTGTTCAACGTGAGCCTGTCCGACGGCATGTCGGTCTCCGTGCGCTTCCCGGCCAGCTCCACCGAGCTGCCGGTGGGTGACGAGTTCGCCCGCCTGTTGTTCGACACCTCCAGCGAAGTGCCGGCGGAGATGCGCAAGCGGGCGGAGTACACCAACGACATCACCCTGGCCGCGGGCGCCCGCGGCTTCGTGGCGAACGNGGCGCCCGACGACCTCGTCCTGGCGCTGCGAGTCGGCACGAGCCTGACCGATGACCGCAGGTGAGTCGGCCGTCCCTCGGCCGGAGGGGCCGCTGCGGACCAGCGCGGGGATCCTGCGCCTGCCGAAGAACGCGATCGACCCGATCGAGGACGGCGCGGCGGCGAGCGAACGGACGGGGCGGTTCGCCGTCGCGGACGGCGCGTCGGCCGGCCGAGACGTGCATCTGTGGGCGCGTGCCCTCGTGCACGCCTATATCCGTCGACCGCCGCCGGTGCAGCCGACCGGCACCGAGCTGCGGGACTGGTTCCACGCCGTGGCACAGCAGTGGTCCGCGACGGCGCCCGAGGCGGTCGGGCCGAGCTGGCTCGACGACGGGCCCGGCGCGGTCACCACCGCCTACGCCACCTTCCTGGGGCTGCAACTGGTCCGGCGCCCCGACGGTCGAACCGGGTGGGACGCGGTCGCCGTGGGCGACTGCTGCCTGGTCCGGCTCGGCGCAGACGCCGAGATCACGACGTTTCCGCTGACCGGGCCGGAGCAGTTCACCGACACTCCGCACCTCGTGCCGGGCAGTCCGGCCATGATCGACGGTGCCCTGCGCACCGGCCTGCGCTACCTGGCCGGCCCGCTGACGGCCGGCGACACCCTGTTCCTCGCCACCGACGCGGTCGCCCGGTGGCTGCTCACCCTGGCCCGGGACGATCCGGCCGGACTGCGGCAGGTCGCCCGCACGCCCCGGGACGAGCTGCGCGCCCACCTGGCGACCCAGCGCGGGTCGGGCGCGGTGGAGAAGGATGACCTGACCTTGCTCACCCTCCGGGTCAGGGCCGCCCCGGCCGGTCCGTCCCCCGCCTGACCCGGCACCTCGCACCGGCGCTCACCGCCGTTCCCTCAGCCGCGGGTCGGCCTTCCCGGCAGGGCCCCACTTCAGGGTGGGATGGCGGCGGACGCGGCTCCGACGTGGTGGTGACCTCGTTTTCGGAGGTTCCGCGGGCTATACAGTGGCTGGCACTCAGCGAGGTCGAGTGCCAATCCTCGGTGCGACGGGTGCCTGCATGAACGCCGAGCACCGCCCGCGGTGCCGGGCACCCCATCGATGACTGGTACCTCTCCGCGCAGGCTTGCCCCCCTGAGAGGACCATCACGCATGGCAAAGATGATCGCCTTCGATGAGGAGGCTCGGCGCGGCCTGGAGCGCGGCATGAACCGGTTGGNCGATGCGGTCAAGGTCACGCTCGGTCCGAAGGGTCGCAACGTCGTTCTGGCGAACAAGTTCGGTCTCCCCACGATCACCAACGACGGTGTGAGCATCGCCAGAGAGATCGAACTGGAAAACTCCTATGAACGGATCGGTGCGGAGCTCGTCAAGGAAGTCGCGAAGAAGACCAACGACGTCGCGGGTGACGGCACCACCACCGCGACGATCCTGGCCCAGGCCCTGGTGCGTGAGGGTCTGCGCAACGTGGCCGCCGGCGCGAACCCCCTGGGCCTGAAGA
>NZ_LJFZ01000028.1:0-109644 GCF_001420875.1 Frankia sp. AvcI1
CTCACGCACCAGGGCCTGGGCCAGGATCGTCGCGGTGGTGGTGCCGTCACCCGCGACGTCGTTGGTCTTCTTCGCGACTTCCTTGACGAGCTCCGCACCGATCTTCTCGTACGGGTCCTCGAGCTCGATCTCCTTGGCGATGCTCACACCGTCGTTGGTGATCGTGGGGACGCCCCACTTCTTCTCCAGAACGACGTTGCGACCCTTCGGANCGAGCGTGACCTTGACCGCATCGGCCAGCTGGTTCATGCCGCGCTCCAGGCCGCGCCGAGCCTCCTCGTCGAAGGCGATCATCTTTGCCATGCGGATAAATCCTCCTGCGGCTCATGCCTGCGGGGAGGAGTGCCGGCCGCCAGCGGGGCCTAGCAACGAAAACGATGGGCCACGTCGTGGGCCCAGGCACCCGTCGCGCCAGAGGTTGGCACTCGANCATACCGAGTGCTAACCCCTGTATAGCCCTCGGCGTCTCGCAATGCAACGGCGCTACCACAGCGTGAGGTCGTCGCACCGCTCTGGGGCGACCCGCCACGGCCGGTGCGACGAGGTGGCAGGTGCGACCGTGCCGCATTGATCGTTTTTGGCTACGGTGCGGGCATGGGAGTCGATCAGCGCCATGACCACGGTGGGCGCGGCCATGGCAACGGCGGACATCGCCACGATCACGAGCATCGCGCGGTCGGGCGGTGGGCGCGGCTTGGCCATGGCATCTCGGGACTCGTCGGTGGACACAGCCACGACAGCGCCGACCAGATCGACGATGCGCTGGAAGCGGACGCCGCTGGCCGGCGCGCCCTNCTGATCAGCCTGGCCGGGCTCGGTGCGACCGCGGTCGGACAGGCCGTGGTGGTGGCGCTGTCAGGGTCGGTGGCACTGCTCGGCGACACGCTGCACAACGTCGCCGACGCGCTCACCGCCGTTCCGCTGCTCATCGCGTTCGCCCTCGCTCGCCGCCCGGCCACGACCCGGTTCACCTACGGCTTCGGCCGCGCCGAGGATCTCGCCGGCCTCGCCGTCCTGGCGATGATCATGCTGTCGTGTGCGCTCGCGGCCTGGGCGTCGATCGATCGCCTGGTCCACCCCGAGCAGGTCGACCGGCTGGGGGTGGTCGCCGCGGCCGCGGTCGTCGGCTTCGTCGGCAACGAGATCGTGGCCCGTTACCGCATCCGCGTCGGTCACCAGATCGGTTCCGCCGCGCTCGTCGCCGACGGGCTGCACGCCCGCACCGACGGCTTCACCAGCCTCGCGGTGCTGCTCGGTGCCGCCGGCGCCGCCGCGGGATGGCGCTGGGCCGACCCCGTGGTCGGCCTGGCGATCACCGTGGCGATCCTCGGGGTCCTGCGGTCCGCCGCCCGGGTCGTCGGCGCCCGGCTCATGGACGCCGTCGACCCGGACACGGTCGCCGAGGCGACCGACACCCTGCTGCACACCGCGGGTGTCGAGGCCGTCCGCGAGCTCCGGCTGCGCTGGATCGGGCACACCCTGCGCGCCGAGGCCGACATCACCGTCGACGCGGACCTCACCCTCACCGAGGCCCATGACGTCGCCCACGCTGCCGAGGCACACCTGCTGCGCCACATCCGCCGCCTGTCCGCCGCCACGATCCACACCAGCCCCGCCCGCCACCACCCCGCGGTCACCACCGGCTAGACGCCTGCGTCCCGAGTGGTCCGAGCAGCTCGGCTCTGACCGGCGCTGGGGGCGGAACGGGCCGCCAGCTGACGGGGCGGCNGGGCTACGCACCGGGGCGCGGTCAGGCGTCCCTGACGGGTTGGTCGTCGACATCGGTGGGGACGATCAGGACGGGCCGGCGCGTCCGGTGCAGCGTCCGGTGGGAGACCGAGNCGGTGAGCAGCCGTTCCAGCGCGACTCCGACGCCGCCGTGGCGAGTGCCGAGGACGATCGCGTAGGCGTCTACGCTGTCGGCGACGGCGAGCAGCTCGGTCGCGGGCTCGCCGGCCCGGACGTGGAACCGCCAGCGCACGGGGATCGCCGCGAGCGTGCGGTCCGCCACGGCGCCGGCAGCCCTGGACTCGGCGTCCTCCTCGAACCGGAGGAAGCGCTCGCACGCGCGCCGGCCGGGCACCGTGGAGACCATCGTGCGGATCTGCGCGGGGCTGAGGGGCTGGACGTGGACGACGTCGAGTTCGGCGCCCAGCCGCGCGGCGAGGTCGGCGGCCCAGCCGAGCGCGGCGGGAGTGGCCTGTCCGTTGTCGACCCCGACCACGACGTGCTGCATACCTACGGGGATTCCCCCAGCGGTGCGGCTCAGGCCCCGACCGCCCTACCAATCACCCCGAACCAATCACCCCGAGCGCCACTCCAGGACCGAGGCGGAACTAGGGCTTTCTGGCGATTCCGCCGTACACGCTGACCTGGGCGTCGGTGAGGCCGGGCGGGTCGGGAGCGTCCGGGCGCCAGCGGTGGACCAGCTCGACGCCCGGATCGATCAGCTCCAGCCCGCCGAACAGGCTCTCGACCTCGGCGCGGCTGCGCANCCNCACGGTGATCCCCTGCTTTTCGTAGGCGACGGCGAGGTCCTGCGTGGCCGGGTCGTAGTCGGCGGTGCCGTTGGTGAGGATCAGGTAACTGCCGGACGGCAGCGCGTCGACGAGGCGGCGGATGATGCCGTGCGGATCATCCGAGTCCGGGACGAAGTGGAACACCGCGATCATCGACAGGGCCACGGGCAGGCTCAGGTCGAGGGTCTCGCGCAGCTCGGGCGCCGTCAGGATGGCCTGCGGGTCGTGGAGATCGGCGTCGAGGTAGGCGGTCCGGCCCTGGGGGGTGCTGGCCAGCAGCGCGCGGGCGTGGGCCAGGACGATCGGATCGTTGTCCGTGTAGACGACCCGGGCCTGCGGGGTGACGGCCTGGGCGATCTCGTGCACGTTCGGGCTGGTGGGGATGCCGGTGCCGATGTCGAGGAACTGGCGGATCCCGGCCTCGCCGGCGAGGTGGCGGATCGCCCGCACCATGAACGCGCGGTTCTGCCGGGCCGCCAGGGAGGCGTTCGGGAACGCGGCGCTCGCCTGCTCCGCGGCCACCCGGTCGGCGGGGAAGTTGTCCTTCCCGCCGAGAAAGTAGTCGTAGATGCGGGCCGTGTGCGGCCTGTCCGTCCTCAGGTCGATCGACGGATGTTCCTCGGCCAGGGACCTCCACCACTGCCCGACCTCGAACTCCCCGCCACCCGCGTCCGGTTCCACCATCACCAGCCCCCCCAAATCGGAATTATCCCTACGAATCACCCTAGTCTCGGCGAGGTTCGCCCGCGTCCAAGGATGAGCCGGTCCCGGTCGGCGGTCGCGGCGGCTTTCTGTGGTCCCACCGACTCCCTGCGGTCCCACCGAACTCCCTGCGGTCCCAGCGACTCCTGCGGCCCCAGCGACCCCCGGGCGCATCGGCAGCCCCACCGGCGGCGTGCACCCGTCATCGTGTCACTCCGGCGTGTGATGGCCATCCCCCAAGCCGGCACGGAAGTGCCGCCGGAGCGCGACGGCGGGTCGGCCGGGCTGGCCGGCCTCACCCGAGGCATCAGGGCCCACGCGAGCCGAATCTGGCAGTGTCATGTCAGAATTAGGCTGACTGCGCCCAGGCGAACGGATAGCGTGCGGACCCGTGGCCCCCACACCTCCCCCGGCGCCCCGCGCTTTCGCCCGAGGCAACCGATGAGCACCCGAGGCAACCGTGAGCACCCGAGGCAACCGATGAGCACCCGAGGTTCCCGATGAGCACCCTGCGCGGCGAGCCGCGCGTCGCGGATCTGTCCGCCGGTCTGCCGCCGGAGCGCGAGCAGATCGTCACGAGCTGCCCGCCCGTGCCGGCCTGGACCGAGAACATGCTGTTCACCCCCTACGACCCGACCCACAACATCGGCATGTGGCTGCATCTGGGCACCGTGGCCGACGCCTGGGAGCTGTGGGAGGACCGCGCGCTCGTCACGCTGCCGGACGACGAGGGCGTGTTGTCGATGTGGGCTTACCACCGCACCGATNCGGCCCGCCGCCCGGCCGGCGCCAACCTGCGCTTCGAGTGCCTGGAGCCGTTTCGGCGCTGGCGGGTCACCTTCGACGGCTTCTGCCTGCGCACGCCGCAGGAGAGCATGCGTACCGGCCTGGTCCGTGACGGGGAGAAGGTCCGCCTGCAGCTCGACCTGGACATCGAGTGCGCGACGCCGGTGTGGGACGCGCACACCGCGGCCGAGGCGGCGACCGGCCGCGGCGGCATGGACCAGCAGCAGTGGGCGAAGGAGCACTACGAACAGCTCTACCGGGCCCGCGGCACGGTGCGGTGGGGCCGGCGCGAGGTCGCCTTCGACGGCACCGGCTGGCGTGACCATTCCCGCGGTCCCCGGGGGGACGACTCGGTCAACGGCTGGGGCGGGCACGTCATCNCCGGCTGCCTGTTCCCGGGCAGCGGGCGCGCCTTCGGGCTGTCCCGCTACTGGTCGACCGACGGCACGGTGACGCTGGAGGGCGGCTACGTGGTCGAGGACGGCGTGCTCAGGCACGTCCGGGTCGTCGACGTGCCCCGGCTCGACGCGCTGATCGCCGCCGGGGAGGTGCTGCCGTTCGGCCTGGCCTGGCAGGACCGGCGGCTGGAGCTGACCGCGACCACCCGGACCGGGCTGTGGACCACGTTCGCCGGCGGCCTTCCCTACGGCGTCGCGTCCCCCGGCCAGGCGTACGCTCTCAACTGGGCGTCCTGCGACTGGGATGGCGACGTGGGCCACGTCTACGTCGAACGTTCGGACCTGCGGGCCGGCTAGCCCGCGCGGAGACGAGGGGGCGCCCGGTGGACGGCACGCCGGTGCGTGGCGCCGCGCAGCCGGTGCGGGCCCGCCCCGCCGCGTGGTCCGAGCACAAGGCCCGGGTTCGGCAGGCGCTCGTCGACGCCGCGCTGGAACTGTTCGCCGAGCAGGGCTACGAATCCACCTCCACCGAGCAGGTCGCCGCGCGTGCCGGCGTCTCGCCCCGCACCTTCTTCCGTTACTTCGCGACGAAGGAGTCCGTGCTCTTCTTCGGCGAGGACGACTACATCCGATCCTTCGTCGGGGTGTACCTGGCCCAGCCGGAGTCGCTGAGCGAGTTCCAGGCGATGCGGGCGGCCTTCGTCACGCTCGCACCCGGCGTGGCCCGCCTGCGGGAACGGATCAGGCTCTACCACGTCGCCGTCGCCTCGTCGTTCCTGCTCCGCGGCAAGGAACACGACAACCAGCAGGGCAANCGGGCGCTCGTCGCCCGGGCGGTCGCCACGCGGCGCGGCCTCGCGCAGCCCGACGAGAGCTGCGAGCTGGTGGCCGCGATCGGGATCCTGGCCGAACAGCGCGCGATGCAGCGATGGCTGCAGGGTGCGCCGTCGCGCAGCCTCGGGTCCTACGTCACCGCCGAGTTCGCCACGCTAGCCGAGCTCATGGGCCCCGCCGCGCAGTAGGCGGAAGAACGCTCGGACGTCCTCGGCAAACAGCTCCGGTTGCTCCAGCGCGGCGAAGTGGCCGCCGCGCGGCAGTTCGTTCCAGTAGCGCAGGTCGTAGTGCGCCTCGACGCAGCGCCGGGGC
Source organism: Frankia sp. AvcI1 (assembly GCF_001420875.1). Lineage (NCBI taxonomy): Bacteria > Bacillati > Actinomycetota > Actinomycetes > Frankiales > Frankiaceae > Frankia > Frankia sp. AvcI1. The sequence goes on from NZ_LJFZ01000028.1 coordinate 5,552, forward strand.
GGTGTCACGATCTCCCGCGGGAAGACCGCGACCCCGGTCGGCACCGTGACCGGCCGGTCCGGGGGGCCGAACAGGCCGGCCCGCATCGACTCGCGGTAGAGGCGCACCGACGAGCCGATCGTTCCGGTGACCCAGTAGGTGGTGATGTTGGTGAGCAGATCGTCGCGGCTGATCGCCTTCTCCACGTCGCCGTCGCAGTCGCTCCACGCCCGGAACTTCTCGACGATCCAGCCGGCCAGGCCCGCGGGCGAGTCGGCCAGGCCGTGGGCGAGCGTCTGCGGCTTGGTGCCCTGAATGGCCTGATAACCGGTCTCGGTCTCGGTGAACCGCACAACCTTCTCCAGCGCGGCGCGTTCGGGGGCGCTCAGCACCGCCATGGTGGCCTCGTCGGGCGGCGGCGCCAGGACCAGGTTGAGGTGGATGGCCAGCAGCCGGTCCGGATGGTGCGCGCCGAGGAGGCTCGCGGCGATCCCACCCCAGTCGCCGCCCTGGGCGGCGAAGCGCGGGTAGCCCAGTTGGGCCATCAGCTCGACGAGGGCGTCGGCCACCCGGCGGATGTGCCAGCCGCCCTCGCGGGTCGGCCCGGACCAGCCGTATCCCGGCAGGGACGGGCAGACGACGTGGAACGCCTCGCCGGGGTCACCGCCGTGGGCGGGTGGGTCGACCAGCCGGTCGATGACGTCGAGAAACTCGATGACCGATCCGGGCCAGCCGTGGATGAGCAGCAGCGGAACGGCGCCGGGATGCGGCGACCGGGCGTGAATGGCGTGGACGGGTGTCCCGTCGACCGTGGTGAGAACGTGCGGCCATCGATTGATCCGGACCTCGGCGGCCCGCCAGTCGAAACCGTCCGCCCAGTATTCGCAGAGGTCCCGCAGGTAGGCCAGGTCGGTGCCGTACTCCCACTGCGTCCCGGGAATCTGATCGGTCCAGCGGGTGCGTCGCAACCGGTCACCCAGGTCGTCGAGAACGGCCTGATCCGTGCGGACCGTGAACGGCTGCGGCGAGAAATCGGTCTGCGGCATCGCGGCGCACCTCCTGTTTCCCCGAATACTTGCCTTTTCCCGAACACCGCACCGCCGGCACCACCGGCCAGCCGTGCAGGCATGCCGGACCACCACCCGTCGCCGATCTCTTTCTGGCAGCAGCCTGCCATCGCCGGTGAACTGATCGGACTCGGGCTGAGCAGACTATGGATCATTCCAGCACTTCGCGCAAGTGCTCGGCCTGGACGCTCTCGGTCGAGGTCAGAGCCGAATAGGGCGAACCCTGGGGCATCGACGATCAGGCGTTGACTCTGACAGTTCACTGCCATACAGTGCGTCGGCATCATCGCCGACCGTCGGGTTCGCCACGATCCCGCCGCCCGCCGGTCGGCGCAGGTGATGACCGTTCCCGCGGCCAGTCGAACAGCGGACGTTCCGCGTCCGGCGCGACCGCTGCGGGCGCCGGTGGCTCCTTTGTGGTGTTCGGCGAGAAATTCCGCCGGGCACGTATTCGTCCCACCGCGAGGAGGACACGTTGCCGGAGTTGACGAACTCCACCTACATCGAATCCGGGCTGCCGACCCGGGATCGTCAACGCGATCCGGAAACGACACGGCAGGCCCTCGAATCGTGGTTCTGCGCGGCCCTGCCGCACCGGGCCGATCTGCGCGTTACCGAGGTGACGCTGCCCCGGACCGGCGGGGTGGCCAACGAGACGTTGCTCTGCGAGACGAACTGGACCGAGGCCGGGGTGACCCGCTCGGCGGGCTACGTCGTGCGGGTCAACTCCCCCGACTTCCTGTACAAGGACGCCGACCTCACCGTCCACGCCGAGATGTACCGGGTGCTGGGCCGCGAGCCGGGCATTCCGGTCCCCGCGGTCGTCGGCCTGGAGACGGACACCGGCGTTCTCGGCGAGGCGTTTTTCGTCATGGAACGCGTCGAGGGTCGCGTGCCCGGGGACACCCCGCCGTTCCACACCACCGGCTGGGTGCATGACCTGGTCCCGGGCGATCGCGCCGTGCTGTGGCACAACGCGGTCGAGGTCATGGCCCGACTGCACCAGGTCGATCCGGCGAAGGTGGNGTTCCTCGACCGTCCGCACCTCGGGCCGGACGGCCTGCGGCAGGATCTCGCGCACTGGATCGACGTGGCGGCCTGGGTGGCGCGGGGGCGCACCGATCCGGTGATCNCCGCGGCCGAGCGGTGGCTGCGCGCGCACGTCCCGCCCCTCGGCGTCACCGCCCTGGCCTGGGGCGACTCCCGGTTGCCGAACCTGATGTTCCGTGGGCTCGACGTGGCGGCGGTGTTCGACTGGGACATGGTGTGCCTGGCCGGCGCCGAATCGGACCTCGCCTGGTGGACGGTCATGGACTACAGCAGCACGGAGTCGGTCGGCGTCGAGCGATTACCGGGCATCGGCAGCCCGGCGCAGACCGTGCGCCGATGGCAGGAGCTCGTCGGCCGGGAGGCCGCGAACCTGGACTTCCACCTCGTGTTCGCGTCCTACCGGCTGGCGGTCATCCTGCGGCGCCTCGGCGACCTGTACGGGGCGACGGGTGCGATGGCCCCGGAGACGATCGAGGAGCTGCGCACCAACAACTTCGGGCAGCAGTACCTCGTCCAGATCCTCGACCTTCCCCACTCGCACCCGGTCACCATGACCTGGCCGGGCCTGGAGCTCTGAGCCGGGCGCGACGACGCCGGGGGGCTGGACCTCGTCGGCGTCTCCGGTTACGATTCTGGCAGTCAAATGTCAGAAACTCNCGGCGAGGCGGCGGCATCAGGTCTGGGCGTCGACGCCGCGTCGGGGCGTGGGTACGCGGCGGGAAGGGCAGTGACGTGAGTCGTTCGTTAGGGGGCGCAGCCGTCGTCGGGATCGGGCGGTCGCCGTTCGTGCGCTCGTCGGGGCGCACCACGCTGTCGATGGCCGCGCAGGCCGCCCGGGAGGCGCTCGCCGACTGCGGGCTCACCGCCGCCGACGTCGACGGCTTCACCTGTTACTCGACGGGCGACAGCGCCGGTCCGAGCCAGGTCGCCCACGCCATCGGAGTCGACGACCTCGGGTGGAGCCTGAGCGTCCTGGGCGGCGGCAACATCGTCACCTCGACCGTGGCGGGGGCCGCCGCGGCGGTGCTGACCGGCCAGGCCGAGGTGGTTGTCGTCTACCGGGTGCTCGGCTCGCAGACCCGGTACGGCCGGGCGCTGGAGCGGGTCGAGGTCGACGGCGAGGGGCAGTTCGCGGGGCCGCACGGGTACCTCGTGCCGCCCCAGTGGTTCGCGATGTTCTGCCGCCGCCACCAGTACGAGTACGGATCCACCGCGGCGGACCTGGGTGCCATCGCGGTGCAGGAACGCGACCACGCGGTGNGCAACCCGCACGCGGTGGCCCGGTCTCCCATCACCCTCGACGACTACCTGAACAGTCGGTGGATCAGCGAGCCGTTCCGACTGTTCGACTGCTGCTACGAGATCGACGGCGCGGTGGCGATCGTGGTCACGAGCGCCGAGCGGGCCGCGGATCTGCCGCACCGTCCCGTCCACCTGCTCGGCGCGGCCGACAGCAACCGCTTCGGCGGCTCGGTCGACCAGTGGGACGACCTGAGCTGCATGTACTCCCGGGACACCGCGCCCCGGCTGTGGTCGCGCACCGGGCTGCGTCCCGCCGACATCGACGTCGCCTGCATGTACGACTGCTTCACCTTCACCGTGATGGCGACCTTCGAGGACTTCGGGTTCTGCGCCAAGGGCGAGGTCGGCGACTACTTCCGGGCCGGGCGGGCCACCTACGGCGGCGACGTCGTCGTCAACCCGCACGGCGGGCTGCTGTCCGAGGGCTACATCCACGGCCTGAACCACCATTACGAGGCGGTGCTGCAACTGCGCGGCGACGCCGGCGACCGGCAGGTGAGCGGCGCCGAGACGGCGCTGGTCACGTCCGGTGCCGGCCCCTTCGGCGGCGCCCTCGTCTACGGAACGGCGGAGGCATGACCACGACGCACGAGGAGCGCGCGACCGTGGCGGCCGATCCGCTCAGCCTCCCGCCGCAGCCGGTGCCGGACGCGGTGACCGCGCCCTTCTGGGCGGCCCTGGCCGAGGGCCGGCTGGCCATGTGCCGCTGCGGGCACTGCGGGCTGTGGATGCAACCGCCGCTCGAGCGGTGCCGCCGGTGCGCCGGGCCGACCCGGTTCACCGACGTCGCCGGCACCGGCACCGTCTACTCGTTCATCGTCCAGCACCGGGCGACCGTGCCCGGCTACCTCGACGACCTGCCCTACGTGGTGGCCCTGGTCGAGCTCGACGAGCAGGCAGGCCTGCGCCTGCCCGCCCGGATCGTCGGCGTCGACCCGGCGGAGGTGCGCTGTGGCCTGCGGGTGCGGGCCGAGTTCGCCGACCTGCCCGGCGGCGACTTCACCGTCGCGCTCTTCCGCCCGTTGGACGAGTCATGACGGCGACCGGTCCGGCGTGTCGCGCCGATTCCGCCTCCGGCCCGCGGGATTTCCGCCCACGATAGGCTGTGCGTCGTGTCGGGGGGATTGTGGGCTCGGATAAAAGGCGGCCTCGCCGCGGACGCAGAGCATGTGACCACGTGCTTTCTGCCGGCGCCTGGATCGGCGCCGATCTGGCCGGCGCAGGGATATCTGCGGCTGTGGCTCGCCGAGGGTTTCCTCGCCAGGGCGCGGAACTGGGGAAACGACCGCTTTCCGGTGCTGCATGCCGGCGCGTCGCTGACGTTCGGTGCCGGCGCGCCGGTCGCGTTCACGACCTTCTCGCGGCCGGCCGCCGCCTGGGCGGTGCCCGGCGACCAGTTTGACTTCCCCATCACTCCGCTGCTGCCGTTCAACGGCGGCACCGTGGAGATCGAGGCGGCGGTTTACCAGGCCGCTCAGACGGGTCCGCTGGGCACGGNGGCCTCGTTCGTCGCCGGGTTCGCCGAGCTGCTCGGGCCGCCCCTGGCGACCGCGGCGTCGGTGGCGAACGCCATCTCCACCGGCCTGGACTCACTGATCGGCGCGTCCGGCGACGAACCGGTCCTCGGCGTCCACTACGCGATGATCAGCCCCGGTGGCGGCGGCCAGCCGGTGCAGGCCGGCCATCTCGCCGTCGTGAACGCCCCGCCCGGCTCGCTGCCCGGTGAGCTCACGATCGGCGCCGACGGCCGGCTCGCCGTCCGCGGCGACCCGACCGTTGCCGGCGGGTCAGGCGGTGCCGGCGGCGGGGAGCGGCGGCTGACCGGGTTCGACTACCTCGTCGTGCGGGTGGAGACCCGCACCGAGCACGACGTCTGGCTGTCGCCGGCCATGACGACGCTGATCACGCAGGCCCGGCTGGCACGGGCGCACGGACGGGCAGGGGCGTTCGCCGACCACCGCGCCGAGGCCGTCACCCTGGCCTGGACGTCCGCCGACTACGTCGAGTCCGACCGCCCCCGGATCGCCGCCGCGATCGCCGCCGCCCTGGACGCCGGCCCCGAGCAGGCGGCCTTCGCCGACCCGGACGCCACCGTCGCCGACGAGGTGATCGCCCTGCTGCCCGCCCGCGACGACCCCGCCCTCGCCGCCCTCACCCTCGCCGATCTGCTCGCCGGCTGACAGCGGCGACGCCCCTCGGCGCGGGCACGTCCCACCGGGCCGAGGGGGTGCCGTCAGGGCAACAGCAGCAGGACATCGTCACCCGGACGCGGACTGTCCCCCGGACGCGGACTGTGACCCGGACGCGGACCGCCAGTCGGAAGGGGACCGTCACCAGCAGAAGGATCGACCGCCACGGCGACGCCCGTGGGCGCCGGCCCGTCGCCGGAGGCGGCCTCGGCCTCGTAGATCAGGTCCTTGACCCGCCGGGCGGCGTAGACCGGCGCCAGGAGCGGTCCGGTGGGGCCGAGCCCGCCCCGCATCGCGAGATCGACCGTCTCGCGCGTCAGGGCGCCGACCGCGGCCGCAAGCTCGTCGGGCAGGGGTGGGATCACCAGCACCGCCGGAGCCCCCGCGTCGAGCGCGGCGATGGCCAGGTCGACGAAGCCCGCGCGATCCTCACCCAGGGGCGCCGCCGCGCCGTCCATCGGATCGGCCTGGAGCACGGCCAGGTGGACGTCGCCGACGTCGAGGTCCTCGATCCCCAGCAGGTTCTCCTGCTCCGCGGCGGACGAGGAGGACCCGTCGTCGCTGACCCGCAGCCGCACCCCCGACATGGTGTGCACGGGGGTGCCGATCACCTGCGCGATGACCGCCGAGGCGGCCAGGTCGCCGTCGGGCCGCAGGTGCCGCGGACCGCGAAAGGTACCCGTCGACCCCGATCGGGCAGGCTGGTTGCCGACCGGCTGGAAGCCTCTGGACCCGAAGCGCGCGAAGACGATCGTGCGGGCGGACCGCGGGGGTGCGGTCGCGGCGAGCCGCCGTTCCCAGTCCTCGCCCCGGGCCTCGTCCTCGACCACGAGCGGGATCATCCACAGGCGTCGGCGCTCCCAGGCGCGCCAGCGGCGCCGGCGCACGAACGTCGCCCGCTGCCCGTCCAGCCGCCACAGCGGCCGGGCGGACAGGACACGGTCGACGAGGGGCCACGGCCTGTCCGCCCACAACGGCCAGCTTGAGGTCGGTTCCGAGGTGACAACCGGCGCCATCAGGCGCCGGGGCACGGCAATGGCCGTGTACTGGCCGTCCCGGATCCGGATCGGCGAGCCGACGCGCAGGCGCAGGCGGTCGGGTGAGACGCAGGCGGGGCTGCGACGCCCGGCCCGTGGCGAACGGCCGCGCCCCGGGAACAGCGTCGCCGGCATGTTCCGGAGGCTGCCGGCGGCCCAGGCGGCCAGTGTCGCCACCGACGCGAGCACGAGCAGGACGCCGGGGATCAGGAGGGCGGGCAGCACCACGTCTCCGTCCCGCCAGGAGGTGCCCTCGCCCGTCCTGACCGCGTCCCCGGACCGCGAGAACACGACGATCAGCCCCGTCACGGCCGCGGCGAGAAGCACCACAGCGACCGCCGAGACAGTGATGCGCGTCCGTCGCCGGGGACGGCGACGCGCAGTGGCCGGTTCGGACCGCCGCCCCGCGGCGTCCGATCTTGTGGGCCCGAGATCGCCGTCGGGGCCATCCAGGTCGCCCAGGGCGGCCGGATCGGCCGGACCGGTCGGTGCGGCTGGATCGGCTGGATCGGTCGGATCGGCTGGATCGGCTGGATCGGCTGGATCTGCAGCGGCGGCGGACCGGACAGACGGAGCGGGCTGAGCCCATGCCCAGTAGCGCCAGGGGGGCGGCGGCACCACGGCGGCGGACAGTTCGGGCGGTGGGGATGGCGCAGTCGCGTCCGGCGGGCCGTCAGCGGGTCGGTGCTCCCGCCCGGCCGGCCCCGGATGCGACCCGGTCCGCACCAGGTCGAGGCGTTCGAGCCAGCCCGGCCAGGGAGCCAGCCGCGACGAGGACGGCGGAGCCGTCTGCGGGACGGGTGCCTGCCCGGCACGTTGGCGCAAGCGGGCGGCGAGCACGACCGCGGCCTGGGCGCCGAACTCGTCGCCGGCGTTCCGCAGCAGGTCCGCCACGGGCCGCGGCGCGAGATCGGAAGGATGTTCCGGCATCCGTTCCGCCGCTGCGGGCGGCGCGAGCTCGAACGGGTCGTCCAGCAGGGCGGCGGCCTGCGCGGGCAGCCGTGGGGCGAGGACCTCCGCGACCGCCATCGCATCGCGGGCGCCGGCCAGCGGCGGCAGCGCGGACAGGGTGAGAGCCACCGGGTCGCCGCCCGACGGCGACCGTAGGGCGCGCCGAGCTGAGCCGGGCAGGCGGCGCGGGTCCCGCAGCAGCGCGGCACCGCGCAGCCGCGTCTGCGGGTCGGTGAGGCCCCCCGGGTCGCCGAGGTCACTGAAGCCGGCGGAGTCACCGAAGTCGGCGGAGTCACCGAAGTCGGCGGAGTCACTGAAGCCGGCGGAATCCCCAGGACTGGCGTCGGCCGTCCCAAGCGGTCCAAGGCCCAGAGTCCGCCACTCGAGGCGGTCCACCGCGGCCGTCCCCGAGGGCAGGCCCAGCTCATCGACCGGCGGCGGGAGCGGCGGGACGACCGGCGGGCCCGGCGGCGTCCCGCGGGTCAGCGACTCGTGGTCCTGGCAGCGCCACCAGGCGTGCCAGCTACCCGCCTCCGCCGGACCGTCCGGCCGTTGCCCGCGGACCAGGGCCAGCACCAGCCAGGCCTCGGCCCGCACCGGTACGGAACCTGCCCGTGCGAGCTGGCGGATCGACGGGCTGAACTCGGTGGTCCGGTAGCGGCGGCACAGCGCGAGCAGGGCGAGCTCGCACTGCTCGACGGCGGCGAGGTCGTCGCCGCCCGCCCGGGCTGCCTCGCGGTACCTGGTGATGATCTCGGCGGCCCGGTGCGGCTCGTCGAGCAGCATCCAGGCATCGGCGACCTCGACCGCCAGCGGGCGGACCTGACGGTGCAGCCAGCTCGTCGGATGCCGCCCGGCCACGTACCCGAGATGATCGTCGAAACGTTCGAGCACGCCACGGGGGATCACGTGGTGGTCGAGGGAGAGGCGGACAGCCGCGGCGACGCGTCGCTCGGCGTCAATGTCGCCGGTGCGCCGAAGGATGTCATCCAGCCAGGGTGCGGACAACTCAGGCGGCTCGGCCGGAGGAACCCGGCGGGCGCGCAGCAGCAACACGGCAAGGTGGGCGCGGTCGACCAGCCCGGGGGGCACCACCCAGTCGGCCCAGGGCCGGGCGGTCGCCGGCTCGAACCGCTCGACGGTCGCGAGCAGCCTGTCCGGCGAGATCTCGGGCGCGGCAGGCAGGCGCAACGCCAGGATGGCCTCGGCGACCTCGGCGGCCAGCACGACCCCCGGATCGTCCGCTCCCGGCGCGCCGCGCGCGGCGCCGAGCAGCTCGTCGACCTCCCACCGGACGTCCCGCCCCACCGTGGCGGGCCGGCCCGACTGAACTCCGACGATGGCCGTCCCGGACGCCATGTTTCGAACGGAGCCCGCCAGCGCCCCGCGCCAGACCGACGGATGATCGGGCCGAACGAGGCTGACACCGGGCCGGCCCCCGCTCCTGACCGGACCGACGTCGGGCAGTGTGCCCTCCGCGAGGGCCTCCGCGGCCGCGAGAAGCGACCCGGCCGGCACGTCGTCGACGGCAGTCACGTCGTCGAGGGCGTCGACGACTGTCGTCGCCGCGACCGGGCCTAACGGCGCGAACGCACTCCCGCCCGAGGCGAGCAGGCCGAGCACAGCCCTGGCGCGCAGAAGGTCACCGTGCTCGGCCAGAGGATGGCGGGGCGCCTGGTCGAGCACGGCGGCCCACAGTGCCGGGGCCTCGGCGGGCTCCCCGACGTGGAGGCGCGCGGCGGCCTGGGTGGCAAGGATCGCCGCCAGGATCGTCGGGTTGGGCGGACGCGGCGCCGGGCCGGCCGGATGCGGCGGACCCGACGGGAGCGGCGGACCCGACGGGAGCGGCGAGTCGGCCGGACGCGGCGGATGAGACGAGAGCGGCAACGGGTAGGGCGCGAGGCCGTCGGCACGCAGGCGTTCGACGGCGGCGGCGCGCACGCAGACCTGCGCGGCCCAGGCCCAGGCGCCGGACGCGACGATCCGGTCCTCCAGGTCGACCCAGAAGGCGGCGGCGTCCGCGAGCGGCAGCAGTCGCACCGCGGTCTCGACGGCCTCGGCGGTGACTGTCGCCAGCGGGCCGGCGGTGACCAGTGCGGCCGCGTCCCGGCCGAGGCGGGCCCGGTCGAGCGGGTACCGCTCGGGCTCGGCGGCGGCGGCGACGGCGACCCGAATGCGGTCGCGCAGGTGCTCGTCGACCTCGATCACCAGCGGTTCGCCCTGGGGGCCCAGCGCGCGGACGTGGATCCATTCCTGGGCGGCAAGACCGTCGAAGGCGGCCTGCGGATCGAGGCCGGCCCGGCGCAGCGCGGGGCTGATCATGCCGAGGTCGAAGCGGCCGAGCTCGGCGGCGATGGCGAGGGCGCCGCGGGCGTTGTCGTCGGCGAGGCGGGCGATGATGCGCCGTTCCACCAGCGGGTCGCCGGCGGCGCGCAGCACGGCCGGGTCGAGGTCGGGCTCGCGGGCGATCCACTCCCGGTAGGCGGCCAGCTCGAACGGGTTGTAGCGGACGTCGCCGGCCAGTGAGGGCGGCATGCGGGCCCGTTCCAGCAGCGCGGTGCGCAACGCGCCGCCGCGCCGGCGACCGGGCAGGACGGTCGCGGTGCTGGCCTCCTGGGAGACGGGGTCCAGATCCCTGTCGTCGAGCCCTGCGTCCGGCTCGGGGCGCGGGGCGTCGAGGTAGCGGTGGGCCTCGTCTGCGGTGAAACCGGCGACCGGGACCACCCGGACGTACTCGCGGGCCAGCAGGACGGGCCCACCGGCGCGTTGCTTCCTGTCGGGTGGGGGGACGAGCGGACGGCGCCCGGCCAGGACGACCCGGACGCCCGGGAGCTCGGCGTGCAGCCGTTCCAGCAGGTCGAAGGTGCGGTCGATGGCCGGGGCCGCGGTGCCCGGCGCGTATAGCTTGGCGAGTTCCTCGCAGGTGTCGAGCACGAGGACGACGCGCGGGCGGCCCAGTTCCCGCAGCACCCGGGCGAACGCGCGGACGACCTCGTCGAACAGGGCCCGGATCGTCTGTGCGGCGGCGGCCCGCAGCGCGCTCGCGGTCGACCGGACCGGGCCGTGGTCCGGGTAGACCGCCGAGCCATAGACCTGCTCCGCGGCCTGCTCCGCGGCTGAGGGTTCGGGGCCGGTACGGCCGAGCTGCTCGTGCAGCGCGTTGGCCGCGTCGCGGAAGCGCCGGTAGGAGTGGTACCAGCCGCGGCTGGGTCCGTAGCCGGCGAGCTCGTCGGCGAGGGCGAGCAGCACCTCCGCGGGCCGGTGCTCGGGGTAGCGGGGGTCGAGATGGTCGAAGTCGACGCGCGCGACGGGGAACGGCGCGATGTCCCGCGCGGCCGCGTACGCGCCCGAGGCGAGGTAGCGCAGCACCATCGTCTTGCCGATGCCGCCGGTCCCGAGCAGGTGGACGGCCCACTGCGTGCCCGGCCCATCCTCGGCGAGCAGCTCGCCGAGCGGTTCCTCGACCTCGGCCCGGTTCTGGTAGTCGCGCAGGTATTCGGCGTCCTGGGCGTCGCGGTGGGCGCGGTCGAGCCGCCAGCCGGCGCGGCGGGCCGCCTCGGCGAGTGTGCCCCCGCAGACCGCGCCGATCGTTCCCGCCGCGGCCACGAGCCGGGCTGCGGCGGCCAACCCCGCAGGCGGTTCGACGCGGCTGCCCGGGCCGGCTCCGGCGGCGGTGACGAGGCTGTCGACCCGCTGGAACAGGCTGGACCCGGAACGGTCGCGNCGGTGCTGGACGGCGACCTCCAGCCAGGGCGCGAACTCGCGGGCGAGCTCCCCCGCCGACGCCTCGGCCGCCGCCGCGATCACCTCACTGAGCGCGTCGACCTCGGCGTCGACGTCGAAACCCTGGCCGCGCAGGTGGCGGCCGACCTCGTCGCGCCGGGACGACCGCAGCCAGAACACCTGACGGACCGTCCGGCGGGGGCCGAGGGCACGCCGCCGCTCGATCAGACCGGCCTCGTCGAGTCGCGTGAGCAGCGCCGCCAGCTCGTCGGCGGCCACAAGGCCGAACAAGGCGGCGGTGCCGTCCGTCCACTCGGGCACCAGCGCCAGCCGGCACAGTCCGCTCGGCGCGAACGCCGCCAGGGTGGCCGTGCGTGCCCGCGCCAGCAACGTGTCGACGTCCGGCTGCGGGTCCTCGGGGGGATCGCNGCCGGGACCGGTCGTCCCGGCGGGNCGTCCGGTGGGCGGGGGCGGCGACGATCTCACCGGACCTGCTCCTCGTAGGCTCGCATGGCGGCCTCGTCGTCGGCNGCCACGAAGGCCTCGTAATCGGCGAGAATCGCGGCGACGAAATACAGGCGCTCGCCAACGGCGGTCGGTTTGCCCTGCAGGCGCCCCAGAGTCTTCTCGATTCTCGCCCGTGATGCGTTCCGCGCGGCGGTGTAGACGAACGGATAACTCGGATGCCACGGGTGGAGAAGCACCCACTGATATCCCAGTATGGCGCTCGCCGGGGACATCGGGGCCAGCTCCGGGAAGACGAAGCCGGGCTGGCCGGCCTGGCCGTCCCGGAAGTCCTTGAGAAACACCCCCTCCTGCTCCACCAGGGAGGCGGTGACGACCACGGGGATCGGCCGGTCCGGGCCGCCCAGCCCGTCGCGTCGGATCATCGCCAGCAGCGGCCNCAGCCCACCAACCCACCGATGTACCTCGTCGCCGAGCACGACCACCCGCGTCGCCGCGCCAAACGGTTCGCCGGCGGCCCCGGCCGCGTCGGCGAGCGCTCCCAGGTCGCGGGCGAGGCGGTGGCGCAGCCCCGGTCCGGGCAGCGGGGCCGTCCCGGCAGTGAACTCCGCGACCGCGTCGTAGAGCAGGTCGAACCGCGCCTCGGCGCCGACGCCGCGCAACGCCTCCGGGCTGACGGTGCCCGCGAGCCGCGAGTCGGGATCGGCGTCGAGGACGGTCAGCGGCGGCGGGTCGATCCCCAGCACCTCGGCGATCATGATCGCCTTCTCGAGAACCTGACTGACGACCGCACGCAGGTCAGACGGCGCGGCGCCGGCGCCGAAGGGGCCGATGAGCAGCGGCAGATGCCCCGTCCGCAGCAGGCGCAACCCGACCTCGCGCAGCAACCGGCTGCCACCCAGGCCACTCATCGAATCCCTGGCGACCGCGGCGACAAACCCGGGGCGGGCTTCCGCCGCCGGAGCGGCCAGCGCGTCGGTCGCCGCGAGCACCCGGTCATGGCCGATGAACACCGGCGCCTGGCGCAGCCCCAGGCTCTCGGCGGCCTGGCGCAGCCCGAGCAGCGGCGCCGGGTCGACCACCCGCAGATCCGGCGGGACGTTCTCGGCCAGGACGAGGGTCGGCATCGCCCAGTCGAGATACCGGCTCGGCGGGTCACCGTGCAGCAGCGCCGCGCGCCGCCCAGCCGCGGCGGCGTCGACCACCGAAGCGCCCTGCTGCACCGCCCGCACGAACCGGCGGGTGAACAACCGACTCGCCTGCTCGCTGACCTCACCGGACATCGCGACCACGATCGGCACGCCGCGCACGGCGAGCTCGGCCGCGAGCGACCGCCCGGCGGCCCGGGCCGCGTCCGGGGGCGCGTCGGGGTTTCCCGCTGGCCCGTCGCCGGGGTCGTCCGCGTCCTGGCCACCGGGGCGGGCGCTGCCGCAGGCGCTCAGGATGACCGCCACCGGCATGCCCGCCGGGCCACGCAGTGCGAGCGCCAGGGTCTCGCCGTCGACGAAGCGGAACCCGTCCGGTTCGCCTGGGTCGCAGACGCGGAGGACCGCCCGGTGCTCGTCGACGTCACCGTGCGCGACCAGGTGAACGACGTCCGGCTCGAACCGCGCGCAGACCTCGCCGAGGTCGGCGAGCGTCGCGTTGGTCATCGCCCGCGAGACNCACAGGCCCTCCGCCTCGAAGGCGCGCATCAGGCCCATGAACATCGCCCCCGGGCGGATCACCGCGTCGTCGAGGGCGGAGCCGGCGACGAACAGCACCCGCGGCACCCGCCGGATCGTCGCCGGCGCCGGGGTCGCGGTCGGCACCACCCGGGTGACGGCGACGAGCGCCCGGGGATGCCCGGCAAGCGGCGCCTCCCCGTCGTGCATCGCCTCCCACACCAGGCCGGCCAGCGCCGTGTCGTCCGCCGGCCAGCGCAGCGCGAGCTCCACCCCCCGGGCGGCGTGCACCGCGGGCGCGGCGAGCAGGCGTCTCCACACCGGCGCGAGCAGGCACTCGAACAGCCACCGGCCGTACAGCTCGGCGTCGTTGTCGCGCAGCTCCCGGCCGGCGATCCGGGCCAACAGGCCGGAGATCTCGCCCTGGTCGCCGGCGCACACCGCGGCCAGTGTCGGATCGGCCCCTTCCGGCCCGAACGACGGGCCGGCATCGGGCGCGGGCCGCGCCGGGGGCATCGAGCCGCCCGAACGGACGGTGTGACCCGCAGGGTGACCGTGACCGGGCGGATGATCCTGACGCGCGCCCGCCCACAGCCCCCTCTTCCCGCCCCGCCACGGACGGGACGACCCGGGACCGGGCCCCAGCCCCGCGGCGAGCTGCGGCCCCGCCACGAGATCAGCGTCGGCCAGCGGATCCCATGCGGCGCCACCGTCGGGCGCGGCGGCACCGTCGGGCGCGATGGTCCCCTCGGGGTAGTCGGGCATGGGCGGCGCGGGCGGACCCGGGGGCCCGACCCACCAGGTCGGCACCCGTCGCGGCAGTCCGTCGACGTCGGTGACCACTACCGCGGCCATCCCGTACCGAGCCGTGATCCCCACGCCCCGTACGTGCACGGTCCATTCGTCCCCACGGTCCTCGACGTCGACGAGGACCCGTGGGATCCTCACCGCCCCTCGGCCAGGGTCGAGGATGTCAAGGTCGTCACGCTCGCGCCTCCGACGGCGAATCCGCCGCCCACCGGAGTTCCGGGCGACGCGGCGGACCACCCGTTCGTCAGTTGACCTCGCCGAGATCCCGTCATCGTCAACGAACCTTCATCTCGGCCTCGGCGGACAGGTCGGCCTCGGCGGACAGCGTGTCGCCGCGGTCGAGCAGCCACGTGGTGAGGCGGGTGGCGATGGCGGCCACGTCGCCGGGCGGGGGCGGGCCAGCGAGCACCCCCGGCTCGCCGCAGGTACGCAGCAACGCGGCAAGCCGGCGGTGCAGGCCGTCAGACTGCCCCTCGGCGACGACGAGGTGCGCGGCGACGCCGGCCTGCACGGCCAGGCGCGCTGCCGGGCGCGTCCGGCGGGCGTGCGGGCTGATCGGCACCGGGTCGCTGCGCAGGGACGTCGTCCAGCTCGCGATCCGCCCGCCGGGGTCGAACCAGGCCGGGTCGACGCCTGCCGCGGCGAGCAGCGTGGTGGGGCCGATCGGCAGGGCGAGCAGTGCCTCGGCGACGGCGGGCACGACGGCCAGGTGCCGGCGCAGCTCGGCCGCGGTCGGCCCGGCGGCGTTCGTGGCCGCCAGCCAGGCCTCGGCCGCCGCGACCGTCGTCAGCTCGCCCGTGGGACGGGTCACCGGCGGTACAGCGACGGCCGGTGGGACGGCGACGGCCGGTGGGACGGCGACGGCCGGTGGGACGGCGACGGCTGGGGCTGGGGCGGCCGCGGGGGCGGGCTGGTGCGCGGCCCCGTGCTCGCGCCGGACGCGGCGGACCAGCTCGCCGAGCAGCGCGCGGCGGACCAGCGGCGGCGGGTACGGGTGGCCGGGCGGCGACAGCCCGGCCAGGCGGGCGGGGGCGGCGTGTTCGAGCTCGTCGACCGCCCACGCCGCCGCGTCGGCGATCATGACGGCGGAGAAGGCGTCGGCGAAGAGCTCCGCCTGCCAGCCCGACCACCGGGCGGCGAGCTCCGCGTCGCCGCCCGAGGCGGCGCGCACCGCGTCGTCCAGCGCGGCGCGGGTCCGGTCGGGCAGACCCGGCATCAGGTCCCGCTGGACGTGGTGGCCGGTCTCGTGGGCCGCGGGGGCCAGCCACCACGCCTGGCGCGTGGCCCATTCCGGCAGGGCGATCGCCGGGATCGGCAACTCGCGCAGCAGGGCGCGGACGGCCTCGTCCACCGCGTCGGTGCGGGCCGGCGGGCGCAGCGGCACCGGCACGCTCGACCGGGTGACGGCGAAGGCGTTGAAGCGCGGGTCGACATAGGCGAGCGGACCGGTCGGTGCGGGCCGTCCGACTGCCGCGAACGGCTGCGACCAGCACGACCGGACGAGTTCGTCGGCGGCCAGCAGAATCGGGCCCAGCCGCTCGTCGAGCCGCTGGTCATAGCGTTCGCGATACCAGTCGAACGTGNGCCGCACGACGGTCAGCAGCGTCTCCACCGACCGGCAGCCGTCGTAGCGCGCGCCGCTGTCACCCAGCTCCCGCAGGGAGGCGACCCGGCCGGCCAGAGCGGCGAGCATCCCGCCCAACACCTCGCCGAGTACCCGGAAATGATTTCCAAAGCGGAGGAACCGGTCATCTCCGCGGCGGGCGTCCAGCCATCCGGAGATATCCCGCTGCGCCTGCAGCACCGCTCCCGCGGTCCGGTCGATCCGGAGCCGCGACCGATCGGAGCCGAGATCCACCCCCATGTCGGCAAGAGTACCGAGTCGACCACAATGCGTCTTGCCTAGGTTGTTCATCCGCCCCTTTCTGCGGCGGAATGCGCCGGCCCGACTGNGGCCGCCGCACGCGGCTCCGCCGATCGCATTCCCTGCGCGGCGGAGGTGGGCGGCGTTAGGGTCGTCTGTCATGAGAGCCGTGGGAGTGGTCGAGTTCGGCGGGCCGGAGGCCCTGCGCATCGTGGACGTGCCCGAGCGGCACGCCGGTCCCGGCGAGGTCCGGATCCGGTCCGCCGCCGCCACCGTGAGTCCGACGGACACCTTCACCCGCAGCGGCGACCGGGCGAAATGGCTGTCGAAATGGGCGCCGCCCTACGTGCCGGGAATGGACGTCGCCGGCGTCCTCGACGAGATCGGCGAGGGGGTGGCGACCGATCTCGCGATCGGCGACCACGTGATGGCGATCGTCGTCCCCGCCGCGTCGAACGGCGGTTACGCCGAGCAGGTGGTGGTGCCGGCCGAGTCCGTCGCGCGGGTTCCCGCAGGCGTCGGCGACGTGGCCGCCTCGACGCTGCCGATGAACGGCCTCACCGCACGGCTGGCGCTCGACCTGCTTGGCCTCGCCCCCGGCCAGACGCTGGCGGTGACGGGGGCGGCCGGCTGCTTCGGCGGCTACACCGTCCAGCTCGCCAAGGCCGACGGGTTGCGGGTCGTCGCCGACGCCTCCGAGGCGGACACCGAGCTCGTCCGAGAGCTCGGCGCCGACATCGTGGTGCGCCGCGGCGACGACGTCGCGCAGCGGATCCGGGCGGCGGTGCCCGGCGGGGTGGACGGGCTGGCGGACGGTTCGATCCAGAACGACGCCCTGCTCGGCGCGATTCGCGACGGCGGCGGGTTCGTCGCCGTCCGCCCGTTCCAGGGCGAGACCGAACGCGGTATCACGATCCACCAGGTGTGGGTGCGTACCTACGCGCGTGAGCAGGCCAAGCTCGACCGGCTGCGCCAGCTCGTCGAGGAGGGNGCCCTCACCCTGCGGGTGGCGAAGACCATTCCGGTCGAGCAGGCCGCCGAGGCCCACCGTCTGCTGGAGAAGGGCGGCATCCGCGGCCGGCTCGTGCTGACCTGGTGAACCGCGGATTCGGCGCGCATCCCCGCCGGACCCGTCAGCCTGCCCGCCGCCGTTCTTTCTCTCGACGCCCGGGGGATGACGCCGAGCTGCGGTGACGGCGGTTCGGCTCCCCGGAAGTGGCCGCCCTTTCGAGGTAGTGTTTCCGGCAGGCCGCGACACCGGCGGTCGGGCGCCGCGGGGGTGCTGCCGGCGGCGGCCGTCGAGGACGGGCAGGGAGGTCCGACGGGTTCCGGCGGACGGTCACCGGCATGGCAGGAGGGGCGGTTTCCCGGAAACACACCGGGTGAACCACAGCCCAACCTTCACCCACACCCGAACCTACCGGCGATCAGGCCACGTTGACTTCCACTGCCCACGCGCAACGGCGGCGACACGGGTAGTCAATTCTCGCCGGCCAACAAAACGGACCATCTTTGATCAATGCCAATTGCGCGGAACTCTCGTAGGCTGGGATGCGCGCAGGCAGGCATCAGCAATGCCGCCACAGGTAGGCGGAGCTGATCGGCGATCCTCTCCGCCAGCGGCGGGAGGACCCCGGCGACAGTCGGCCCGGCAACGACGGTGTGTAATCACCGGCCGGACACGGCGCTTCCGTCGTCGGCGAGGCCCGAAGCCGCCGATCAGGCGCAACGAATGTGCGCGCGTCCGCAACGNCTCGTTGCACTCTGTCCCAGATACGCCCAGCACGGTGTGATGTGTCCACCNGCGGACGCGCAGCCCGCTTCCCAGCTACCGAGGCGAGGAGGACACCTGATGATGTCGACGGGATCCTCCTCCTGGGATGTCGGATTCCGCCGAGGGTGNCTGNCCCGCCCGCACTCGATCACCCACTGCGATGGGCGGATCGCCGCGCGGGTCTTCATGGGCGGTGAGGCACACCGGGAGAGGACCACGGGCACCGCACGCACCGGTCCTCTCCCGGACCCTGCCCGCACTCCGGGCACCAGCATCGAGCGCACGCACCGGGTCTGCGTACGCCGGTTCGCCACCGGCACGGGCCCGACCATCACATCTCCCACCCCCGCAGCGGGCTCCCGATGGGCCGCGTGCGGCCCTCGGTGGACCGTTGCCGCGGGCGGACTGGCCAGGACGGGAGACGAACCCATGGACGGTCGGGTGGGCCAGGGCGACTGTACGGGCAGGACCGCGGGGGAACCGCCGCTGCGTTGGCGGCGGCCGGCCTGCGCCCCCGGGCTGAAGTTCGCCAGCCAGCACACGGACGTCGTCGTCCGGTACCGCTACGCCGGGCGGATCCGCGAGGTCCGGATTCCCGTCGCGCTGTGGGCGCCGTTCGTCCACGACGTCCGCACCGGCGTGTTCGACCGGTTGACCCCGCACGACGGACCCCTCGGCTGGACCTCCTGGGGCGCCGGCAGCGGCCAGGTCGCCCGCGGCCTGCCGGACGAGGTGATCGTCCGGATCCGCCACCTCGGGACCATGCGGGAGAACCGGCTGCCGCAGACCATCTGGGACCAGATCCTGGTGGCCGTCCGCGCCCACGCCATCGACGACCTGGACGCCGGCGGCGACGAGGCGGCCGCCGACCGGCGCCCGACCGGCTTCCGCACAGTGCACGGCAGCGCTCTGCCACTGGTCCGCCAGCGCGAGGGCGGCTCCGAACGGTTCCGCGGTACGCAACCGCGCTCCCACCACAGCCACCCCGCCCGATAGCCGGGCCCGCCGCGGTCCGCGGAGGGCGGACCGCGGCGGGCTCGCACGACGGCCGCGCGGGCCGGACCAACGCCGGTCCCACCGCGTCGGACCTGCGGGCTGCCCGCCGCACCCCTCACGGCGGGCAGCCCGCCCGATCCACCATCCCCACCGCAACGGCCATCCCACCCGATCGCCATCCCACCCGATCGCCAGACCAGCCGATCGCCAGACCAGCCGATCGCCAGACCAGCCGTCCCCACAGGATCGACCTCCCACCAGCAGACCAGGCCCCCACCGGCAGACCGGCCGCCCCTCAGACCGGCTGCCCCTCAGACCGGCTGCCCGCCGACATCCCAGCGCCGGCGTCCGACCCCCCGGTAACCCCCACCGGCGAGCGGGTCCGCCATGGCGCCCACCGGCGGGCAGCCGTCCACTTCCCTCGTCCCGACGACCCCCGCCCCGACCACGTCCCGTTCCACGACGTCCCGCTCCGACGATCACCGTCCGCTGACCACTCCCCCACCGGTGGCGGCCGCCGCGTCACCCCCATCCGCCAGGGGCGCCGGCGGATGTGCGGCGCCGCCGCCGGACCACCATCCACCGGGGTCCGCCGTGCCCGACGGCGGGCCCCGGTGGATGCCACCGCATTCGTGGGGCGTTGCCCGGCGGCGCGCGTAATCCGGCCGCCCGCCGGTTCCCCCGGTGCCGTCCCGGCCGTGCCGATACTGACCCGGGCCCGGCGCGACCGGAGCCCGCCGGATCGCGACGACAGGGGGCCGAGCGTGGCGTTGCCCGGCGGCCCGGCGGATCGGGAACCCGGGACGGCCGACAGGACCGGCACGGCCGAGGGAACCGGCACGGCCGAGGGAACCGGGTCGGCCGACGGAAGCGAGTCGGCCGACAGGACCGGGACGGCCGAGGCGGTGCGCATCGACCTGGTCGGCGTCGGGAAGCGGTACGACGGCCGGGCGACCGGCGTCACGGCGCTCGCGGACGTCACCCTGCGGGTCGGCGCCCGCTGCCTGNTGGTCATCCTCGGGCCGTCGGGCTGCGGCAAGACGACGCTGCTCAACCTGATCGGCACGCTGGACACCCCCACCACCGGGACGGTGCGGCTGGATGGCGTCGACGTCACCCGCGCGTCCCGGCGGATCCGGCGGGAGGCACGCCGCGAGGNGGTCAGCTTCGTGTTCCAGTCGTTCAACCTGTTCCCGGCGCTCACCGCGCGGGAGAACGTCCGCTTCGGCGCGGACGTCGCCGGGCGGGACCGGGCCGGCGAGGTCACCGACGAGGTGCTCGCCGGGGTGGGGCTCGCCGAGCGCGCCGCGCACTTCCCCCACCAGCTCTCGGGCGGGGAGCAGCAGCGGGTGGCGATCGCCCGCGCCATCGCCACCGGCAACCCGATCCTGCTGGCCGACGAGCCGACCGGCGAGCTGGACGTCGCCACCGGCGTGCGCATCCTGGAGCTGCTGCGCGGCCAGTCCGCCCAGGGCCGGACCGTTCTCGTCGTCACCCACAACCGGGAGATCGCCCGGATCGCGGACCGGGTGATCGAGCTGTCCGGCGGGCGGATCGTCCACGACGGACCGCCGCCCGGCGGCCAGGTGCCGGTGGCGGAGCTGCGCTGGTGACCGGNCACGCGCTGGCGCACGGGTGCGCGCTGGCGCGCGGGTGCGCGCTGGTGACCGGGTACGGGCCGGTGACCGGGTACGCGCCGGCGGACGGGTAGTCGGGCGGCGCACGGATGGCATCGACGACGGGGCTGTGGTGGCGATGGTCGCTGCGCGAGCTGCGCCAGCGGCTGCTGCTCGTGGTCGCGATCGCCGTGATGATCGGCCTCGGCACGGGGCTCTACGCCGGCCTGACCAGCTCCTCGCACTGGCGGCGGCAGTCCTACGACGCCAGCTACGCCCGGCTGAACGTGCACGATCTGCGCGTCGCCGTCGAGGCCGGGGCCACGGTGGCGCAGGGGCGTCTCGCGGCGGTGGTCCGGTCGCTGCCGGCCGCGGCGGCCGTCAGCGCCGACGCCGAACGGCTGGTCCTGCCCACCGAGATCGACGCCTCCCGCCCCGGGCACACCGTGCTCGCCCGCGGCGAGCTGGTCGGCATCGACCTGACCGCCCGGCCGCCGGTCGACGCGGTGTCGGTGGCGCGGGGGCGGGGGCTCGTGCCCGCCGACAGCGGGCGCGACGTCGGCGTGCTGGACCGCACCTTCGCCAACGCGAACCATCTCCCGCCAACCGGCACCGTGCGGACCAGCGGCGGCGGCGAGGTGCGCTACGTCGGGCAGGGCCAGTCGCCGGAGTACTTCCTCCTGCCCGGCGAGCAGCCGGGCCTGGTCACCCAGTCCGGGTTCGGGGTGCTCTACACGTCGCTGCCGACCGCGCAGCGGCTCACCGGGCAGCCCGGCGCCGTCAACGACCTGGTGCTCACCCTGCGCCCGGGCACGGACACCGGCGCGTTCGCCGCCGAGCTGTCCCGGGCCCTGGCCGCGGCGCTGCCGGGCACCAGCGTGACGGTCACCGACCGGGACGACATCCAGACCCGGCAAATCCTCTACGACGACGTGAACAGCGATCAGCGGCTGTGGGACGTGCTGGCCGTCCTCGTCCTGGTCGGGGCGGTCTTCGCTGCGTTCAACCTGGTCGGACGGGTCGTCGACGCNCAGCGCCGGGAGATCGGCATCGGGATGGCGCTCGGGGTGGCACCGCGCCGGCTCGCGCTGCGCCCGCTGCTGCTGGGCGCCCAGGTCGGGGTGCTCGGCGTGGTCGCCGGCGTCCTGGTGGGTCTCGTCGTGGGTGCCGCGATGGGCAGGCTGCTGCGCGGGGTGTGGCCGCTGCCGGTGTGGCACACGAACTTCCAGGTCGGTGTGTTCGCCCGGGCCGCGGCCGTGGGTCTGGTCCTGCCGGTGCTCGCCGCCCTGCCGCCGGTGTGGCGGGCGGTGCGGGTGGAGCCGGTGCGGGCGATCCGGGCCAGCGCCGTGGCCGGGGGGACGGGCCCGCTGGTCCGACTGCTGGGCCGGGCCCGGCTGCCCGGGGGCAGCCTCACCCAGATGCCGCTGCGCAACCTGGCACGCGCCCCGCGTCGGCTACTGCTCACCGCCGTCGCGATCGCCGCGGTGATCACCGCCCTGGTGGTCTTCACCGGCGAGCTGGACACGTTCACCCGCACCACGAACCGGGCCGAGGCGGACCTGACGACCAGCGCCCCCGACCGGCTGCGGGTGATGCTGCCCCGGGTCGAACCGGTGAACTCCCCGACGGTGGACGCCGTGCGCCGTTCCCCCGCCGTCGCCGAGACCGACCCCACGCTGGCGCTGCCCGGCCGCATCTCCCCCGCCCACGCTCCCCCCGGCGGCGGCGGCAGCGCCGGGGCCGGGGCCGGGCCCGGCGGCGACGCCTCGGCCGCGCCGATCGACGTCCTCACCTACATCCTCGACATCGGGCACGGGCTGTGGTCGCCGTCGGTCGTCTCCGGGTCCCCGACCGGAGGGCTGCTGATCTCCGAGAAGGCCGCCCGGGACCTGGGCGTCCACCCCGGCGACACGATCACGCTGCGCCATCCGCAGCGGGTCGGCACCGGCTACCGGACCATCGACACGCCCCTGCGGATCGCCGGCATCCACGACTTCCCGGTGCGCTCGGTGGTGTTCCTCGACAACAACGACGCCGGCGCGTTCCGGCTCGCCGGAACCACCAACGTGGTCGTCGTGCAGCCGGCGGCCGGGTACGGGCGGGACGCGGCCACCCGGACGCTGGCCGCCATCCCGGGGGTGGCGTCGGTGGTGTCGGCGACGGCGAGTATCGAGGAGATCCGGGCCCTGCTGCGCAGTTTCGTCGGGATTCTGCGCATCGGCGAGGTGGTGGTGCTCCTGCTGGCCGTGCTCATCGCCTACAACGCGATGAGCATCGCCGTGGACGAGCGGCGCCGCGAGCACGCGACGATGCTCGCCTACGGGTTGTCCACCCGCACCGTGCTCGGCCTGACCGTCGCCGAGAGCGCGGCGATGGGCCTGGTCGGGACGCTGCTGGGGATCGCCGCCGGCTACTGGGCGCTGCGCTACACCGTGGAGGTGCTGCTCGCCAGGACGCTTCCCGACCTCGGCGTGCAGGCGATTCTGTCCGGTCGC
This sequence comes from Frankia sp. AvcI1, assembly GCF_001420875.1. Taxonomy (NCBI): domain Bacteria; kingdom Bacillati; phylum Actinomycetota; class Actinomycetes; order Frankiales; family Frankiaceae; genus Frankia; species Frankia sp. AvcI1. The sequence continues at coordinate 28,534 of NZ_LJFZ01000028.1, forward strand.
ACCCTGACCGTCATCCTGGTGCTCGGCGTCGGCGCGGTGGCGGTCGCCCCGCTGGCCGCGGCCCGCCGGATCCGCCGGATGGACGTTCCCTCCACCCTNCGGGTCATCGAGTAACCACCGCGGGACCGGTGCGGGCAGGATGAGGACCGCTACCTGGCGGTTGCCCCCGGCTGGCGGGGTGCACAGGTCTGGTGAGGTGTGCGGGTCTGGTGAGGTGTGCGGGTCTGGTGAGGTGTGCGGGTCTGGTGAGGTGTGCGGGTCTGGTGAGGTGTGCGGGGTGACGAGGCTGCGATGGGTGACGACGCTCGGGCGGGACGTGGTCGGCGCGCTGCGCGGCCACGACCTCGCGCTGCTCGCGGCGGGCGTCACCTACTACGCGGCGATCGCGGTCGTGCCCTGCGTGCTGGTGGCCGTCAACCTGCTCGGCCTGCTGCTGGGACGCCCGCGCGCGGCGGAGCTCGGCGATTCCCTGGCCGACGCGCTGCCGGACGGTCTCGGCGCCCCGGCGGTCGTGCTCGCCGCGTTCGACGCGGCGCTGACGATGTCGCCGCTGGTCGTCGTGGCCGCCGCGGTGCCCGCCTCGTTCTACGGCGAGGGGCTGCGGCGGGCCTTCGTCCGGCTCGCCGGCACCAGCGAGGGCCTCGTCGGGTGGCGGGGTCGCCTCGGCGTCCTGCCGCTGCTCGCCGCCGCCCCGGTCCTGCTGCTGCCGGTCCTGCTCGTGACGCCGACGCTGGCCCGGCTGTTCGCCGAGCGCGGCGTCTCGGCGGGGCTGGGCGTGATCGTCGCGTTCGCGGTCGACTGGCTGGCGCTGACCGCGACGCTCGTGATCGTCTACCGGGTGGTGGGACCGGGGCGGCCGGGCTGGGCGGCGACGCTGTGGGCGGCGGCGTCGACCGGGTCGTTCGTCGCCGGCTTCGTCCAGGGGTTCGTGCTGTTCCTGTCGTTCCACCTGGACCTGGGCCTGCCGTTCGGCGGTTTCCGCGCCATCGGTGCGGCCGTCGCCGTCGGCTTCTGGCTGTTCCTGCTGCACCTGATCGTGCTCGTCGGCTACGGCCTCGCCCTGCGCCTCGACGAACGCGACGGCGTCCCCTGGGCGGACGCGCAGCGCTGACGATCCGGATCAAGGAACATAACCGAGCCCCATGATCCGGATCAGCTACGCACTCTAACGCCCGTGGTCCACGCCGTTGCCATGGTCGATACCGTTACCGTGGTCGGCACCGTTTCCGTTGTCGATACCGTTGCCGCCGCCGGCGAAGATATTCACGGCTCCGTGTCTCGCGTGCGACTGACCGATGGGCGCGGAGATCCTCCCCGGGGTGATGCTGCCGATCCCGAAAGCGAGAACGAGCAGACCGGCGGCCGCCACGGCCAACTGGATCCTTCGCAAAGCTACGATACGCATCCTCACGCCTTTCCGTCGATGGATAACCACAGACGACATGACACCTGGACCGGATGGACAAACAGTCGGCAATCCGGAAAGCAACCGGGAATGTTTGCCGTCGCGCTTCGCGACGACCCGAAGACTAGCGCCATCGCTCCCCGCCGGGTGCTACCAGAAAGTGCCGCAACAAGGGCATCAATCCCCGCCCGGAAGGACTCTTCACCGGCGGTCGAGGGCACCGTCCAACACATTCCGATACCCCTGACCAGCCGAAATCAGGCGGGCATCCCCGCAGCGCGTTCTCGTTCACCATCGCGGCGGAGATATCAATCACAACGCGGACGGACGAGCTGGCGGTGGACTCTCGCCGGACCCCGGACCCCGGCACGCGGCACGCGGCGCGGCTGCGCCGCACACCATGATGTGGCTGTGACCTACGACGTAGCTGTTTGGCGGNATGCCGGTTCCCCAACCGACGAGGAGGCTGCGGCCGAGTACGAACGCCGGTGCAACCAGTCCGAGCAGCGATGGGAGGCGGATGCCCTCGAACCGGCCTGCCCCGAGCTGGTCGAACTAATTCGGCGCATGCGCGCCGAGTTCCCCCAGCAGGAGCCGATCTGGGAGGGCCCGGCTGATGGCGATCTGGCCAGCCAGGCCGACGGCGAGTTCATCTACATCACGATGTCCTGGGACGGTGGGCCGGACGTGGTCAGATTCATCGCCGGCATCGCTCGTTCCCTCGGCCTGGTCGTTTACGACCCCCAGGACGAAGCGGTCCTGAGCTGAGACCTCTCGGAGCGAACGAGACCGCATCCCCGGCGAGCCGGGGACGGGGGTGGCACGAGCTGGCCTTTCGGGGACGAAAGACAGGCCCCGGGCCGGTGGGCGGCTCCTGCTACCGGCCCGGGGTCGCACGTCTTCGTCCGCGACCGTTCGGGTGATTGCCATTTCGGGTCAGGACGAGGGCATCCAGTCGGGGCGGCGGACCAGTTCCACCCCGATCAGTTCGATCCGGGCGGCGTCGTCGTCCAGGACCACCACGTCGCACAGGGCGTGGATGTTGTCGATCTCCCTGGCGGTGACGACGCTGCGGGCCTCGCCGGTCATCAGGCCCGGCCGGTGGATGCGGCACTCGCGGACGGCGACGGGCAGCGCGCCGCCGAGCACCCGCCAGGCCCACAGCCCGGCGAGCTGCATGCCGCCGTCGAGGCCGGCGACGTCGAAGTACCAGTCGTCGAGGCCCCAGGCCAGCTCGGTCACGCCGACGACGNACCCCTCGGCGCCGTGTTCCGACATCCCCTTGAGCCACTGAATCGCCTGGAAACGCGGGCCGTGGAACAGCGCGTCGCTGCGGTAGATCAGGTCCCGGCACTTCGACACCTCGGCCGCCTTCTCGGCGAGGCCGTCCGGCGTCGGCCACGCCGACGACGGCACGGGCTGCGGCTGCGCGGGATCCAGTTTCGCCTGGTAGTGGGGCATGCCGTCGGCGTCGTCCAGGCGCAGGACGGGTAGCGGCGCCGCCGCGGCCCCGGCCCCGGGATTCGGCGGGTCGTCGCCGCGGCGTGGGGCCTCGGCCTCGGTCACGCTGACGTACAGCTCGTGCCCGGTGTCGGCCAGGCGCGGGAAGGCGATCTTGCGTAGGACCCGCAGGTCGCGCAGCACCATCCCGGCCTCGCCGTCGCCGCGCAACGCGCGGGCGCCGCGGGCGAGCCAGTCCAGCGCCATCGCGAGCGGAAGCACCGCGATGTCGGCGGGACTGTGGTCGGTCAGCCAGGGGTGGGTGCGCTCGTGCACCGAGAGCTGGCCGAGAACCCGCCGGGCGCCCGCCGGCCCGGACCCCCCGCCCGCCGGCCCGGACTCGGCGCCCGCGAGGCTGCCCCCGGACGTCCCGACGCCGGACGTCCCTGGGCCGGACGTCACTGGGCCGGACGTCCCTGGGCCGGACGTCCCTGGGCCGGACGAACCGGAACGGCCGTCGGCGGAGGCGCCGAGTGCTTCCGGGCCGCCTGCGCCGAGCAGGATCCGTGGCTGGGTCCCGGCGCTGTGTGCACCGGTGATCTCGTCGACGAACGCCGCCGCGCCCTGGGCGAGCGGGAGCGCCGGCACCCCGCGGCTGGCGAAGACCTCGGCGAGCAGCGGCCCGACCATCCCACCGGCCCAGGGGCCCCAGGCGATCGAGCGCACCAGGCAGTCCGGATGCGCAGCCCGGTAGGCGCCCGCGACCTGGTCCAGGGTCGCGTTCGCCATGGCGTAGTCGGCCTGCCCGGCGTTGCCGAACCAGCCCGCCACCGAGGAGAACAGGCACAGCAGCTCCACGGGGTCGTCGGCGAGCGCGTCCAGCATCGTCCGCAGNCCCCGCACCTTCGTGTCGAACACCCGGTCGAAGGCGTCGTCGGTCTTGTCGGCGAGCAGCTTGTCGGCGAGCGTGCCGGCACCATGGACGAGCCCGCTGACCGGCCCCCAGTCCGCCCGGACCTCCTCCAGGGCGCGGGCGACCGCGTCGCGGTCACGGACGTCCACCGGCAGGTAACGGGCCTGCGAACCGGCGCGCCGGAGGGCGGCGAGAGTCGCGTGCACCTCCCGCGCGGCCAGGATCTCGCGCGCCTGCGCCCGCAGCCGAGCCGGGCCGCTCGCCGCGTCGTCGTGCTCGGCCAGCAGTCGCACCAGCGACGGCTCGTCGGTCGCGGCCACGAGCCCGGGCGGCTCGTCGAGCAGGGGCGTGCGGCCCAGCAGGACCAGCCGCGGCTGGCAGGTCCGGGCCAGCTCGATCAGGGACGCGGCCGTCACGCCGCGGGCGCCGCCCGTCGCGACGATCACCGCTCCGGGCGCGAGCCGCAGCGGGTGCGCGTCCGCCGGCTCCGGCGGGGCCGGCGCCACCCCCGCGACGAGGCGGGTGCCGTCGGCGCGCAGGCCGACGACCGGGGTCATCCCGCCCTGCCGCAACTCGTGGGCGACGGCGGCGGCGAGCGACGCCGGGTCCCGCCCGGCCCGTTCGCAGTCGATCGCCCGGACCGCGGCGTCCGGCCATTCCGCGGCCGCGGTGCTGGCCAGCGCGGCCAGCCCGCCGAGCCAGGCCCGCGCCCCCTGCCGACCGTCGAGGCCGAGGTCGCCGCCGGTGTCCTGCACGGTGACGAACAGCCCGCCGTGCACCGCCGGCGACAAGGCCATGGCCCGCGCCCAGCGGAAGGCGTCGCGTTGCCGGTCGAGGGCCTGGTCGACGGAGTCGGCGGCCGCCAGTCCCCCGAGCAGAATCACCCCGCCGGCGTCGGCGGGCAGCCCACCCGGCGCCCCGTCCGGCCCGGCGTTCGGCGGGCCGTCGGTGACGACCGCGCCGATGCCGTGTCGGTCGAGCTCGGCGCCGAGCGCGGCCCCGAGCCCGCTGCCGCCGTCGAGGATCGTCAGCGGCCGCGCGCCCAGCCCCAGGGGAGCGAGCCCCGCGGCCGGGACCGGCCTGACGGCCGGCACGAGCCGGGTCAGCGGCGGCCAGCCGGTGGCCCCACGTGCGGAGTCGGCCGGAAAGGGGGCATCGGCCGCCACACCCGTCGAGCCCGGAGCCGGGGTGGCCGCCGCAGCTCCCGGCGAGTCCCCGGTGGGATGCTCCGCGGGGCGCTCGGAGGGGTGCTCGGCGAGGTCCGGGATGGCCGCGGCCGCCGCCGTGCCGGGCCCGGTCGGATCCGGCCCGGTCGGTGCTCCCGCCGCCGGTGGCGGCTCGTCTGCCCGGTTGCGCATGAGGTCGACGACCTCGCCGAGGGTGCGCAGCGCGGTGAGCTGGGCCAGGGCGTCGCCCTCGCTGATGTCGACCGCGATCTCGCCGACGTGCTGGCGCAGCGCGGAGAGGATCTCGACCTTCTTCAGCGAGTCGATGCCGAGGTCGCCCTCCAGCTCCATGTCCATCGCCAGCGCGGAGACGGGGTATCCGGTGCGCTCCGCGACGACGTCGAGCAGCAGGGCCTCCAGCTCCTCGACACTGCGTGGCGCCGACGCCGGCGCGGTCTCGCCGCCGGCCGGGGCCGGGTCGTCGGCAGGTGAGCCGCCGGCCGGCTGATCGGCAACGCCAGGAGCTGGCGCAACGGACGCGCGGATGCCCTGTGCCACCACCGGTGGCACAGCCTCCGTGGCGGAGGCGGGAGGCGCAGCCGTCGAGTCTGCCGCCGGCACCGCGGGCGGCGCCGTCAGGGCCTGAACAGCCTGGGCCGGTTCGGCCGGCTGGAACGGGGTGCCCGTCGGCGCTTCCGGTGCCGGGGGCGTCGTTGCCGGTGCCGGGGCCGGGGCCGCGGTTGCGGTCGCGGTCGGGGCGGCGGTCGCGGTCGCGGTCGGGGCGGCGGTCGCGGTCGGGGCGGCGGTCACGGTCGGGGCGGCGGTCACGGTTGGCACTGGCGGGGCCACCGGTGCCAGCGCCGCGGGGTTCGCCGTCGGGACGGCCGGCAGGTATCCGGCGGTCGAGGGAACGTCCATGGCGGGTGCGCCGGCCAGCTGCGCGCAGATGGCCTCCGTCGTGCGCAGGAACTCCACCTGCGCCTCGGTCATCAGATGCTGGTACGCGGCCTGGACCTGGGCGGTCTGCCGGTGTGCCTCGACGAAGGCGGTCCACCAGCCCGGCCCGGCGACGACGTCGCCCACCAGCGCCGGCTCGGGCGACGGCGCGACCGTCGGCCCCTGCGCAGTGCCGACCGGCACGCCGGCGGAGGGCGCCATGGGCACCGACCCCGCGGCCGGGGGCGCTGCCATCGGCTCCGCGGCCGTCGCGGCCGGCATCGGCTCCGCGGGCGACGGCTCGGCAGCCGCCGCGGCCGGCATCGGCTCCGCGGGCGGAGGAGCGAGCGGAGGCGGGGGCGTCGGCTCCGCGGGCGGTGGTGCGGGTGTCGAACCCGCGGCCGGCGGCGCGGACGCCGGCGGTGCCGCCGGGGTCTGCGTGGCCCACGACGGCGCACCGGCTTGCTGCGGCGGTCCTGCGATCGGTGCCGTCGGTGCCGTCGGTGCAGTCGGTGCCGTCGGTGCCGTCGGTGCGGTCGATGCGGTCGATGCGGTCGATGGCGACGGTGCGGTCGATGGCGACGGTGCGGTCGATGGCGACGGTGCGGTCGATGGCGACGGTGCGGTCGGCGCGGTCGGGATCGCGCCGTCGACCGGCGCCGTGGCTGGATGCACGGCGGGGACGGTGGGACGCGGCGGGGCGGCAGTGTCGTCGGCCGCAGCCGGGGCCGGCACCGCCGGGGCGGCCACCGCGGCGATGGTCGCCGCAGACGCGGCCGCCGGGAGGGTGGTCGCGGCGGACCGCACCGGGTGTTCGCCGTTGGGCGAGGGCTCGTCCAGGGGCGGCGGGTAGTTGCGGCCGTAGTTGGATCCGTCGATCCGCATGGTCATCACCGGCTTCCGGCGCCGCCCACCGGTGGGGGCGGGCGGCGGGTCGTCGAAGGTCAGCCGGGCNCCCTGGACGGCGAGCTGACCGAGCGCGGACTGCAGCATGGCGTCGCCGTCCTGGCCCCGGCGGTCCAGGCTGATCGCGAGGTGCTCCCGGCCGTCGAGGATCTGGTTGACCAGGCCGGTGAGGGTCCCGCCGGGGCCCACCTCGACGAAGGNCCGCACGCCGTCGGCGTACATCGTTTCGATCTGGTNGACGAACAACACCTGCGCGGTGAGCTGGTCGACGATCCGCTCCCGGATCAGCGCCGGGTCGGTCGGGTAGGGCCGGCCGTCGGAGCCCGCGACGACCTCGCAGCGCGCCGGGTGGATCTCGATGCCCGCGAGCACCTCGCGCAGCGGATCGCGGGCCGCCGCGACCAGGGGGCAGTGGAAGGCGGTGGCCGTCTCCAACCACCGGGTGGCGATGCCCTCGGCGGCGAGCTTGCCCTGGACGGTCTCCAGCGCCGCCGCGGTGCCGGACAGCACGAGTTGCCTCGGGGCGTTGTGGTTGGCCACCCAGACATCCCGGTCGGGCAGCCCGTCGAGGGCCGCCGCGACGTCGTCCTGGGCGGCGACGGCGGCGAGCATCCGCCCGCCAGCCCGCTCGGTGGTGGTGCGCAGCAGCTCGCCGCGCCGGCGGGCGAGGACGATCAGCGACTCGGCGTCGAGGACACCGGCGGCGCACAGGGCCGTCAGCTCGCCGAAGCTGTGTCCGGCCACGCAGCGCGGGCGCACCCCGTAGCCGGCGAGGACGGCGAGCAGGGCGAGCGAGTGCAGCGCGATCGCCGGCTGCGCCCATTCGGCGGCGGTCAGCGTGTTCTGCCGGGCGGCGCGCTCGGCCTCGTCGAAGGTCGGCGGTGGGAACACCACCTCGTGCAGCGCCGTGCCGCCGAACCGCAGGCCACCGAAACGGTCCCAGATCTCCTGCGCGGCGGGATAGCGCAGCGCCACGTCCGTGCCCATCCCGACGTACTGGCTGCCCTGGCCCGGGAAGAGGAACGCCGGCGGGGCCGCGGGCGGCGGCGGCACGGGCGGGATGCCGGTGCCGGACTCGCCGGTCGTGGCTGCGCCGGTCGTGGCCGCGCCGGTCGTGGCCGCGCCGGTCGTGGCCGCGCCGGTCGTGGCTGCGCCGGTCGGGACTGCGCCGGTCGGGACTGCGTAGTGCAGGCCGCGGGGATTGGTGAACGGCTCCCGCGGCCGCTGGCCGATCAGGTTGGCGGCCTGGTCGATCCGGGTGCCGAGCTGCTCGGCGGAGCCCGCGACCAGGGCGAGGCGGACCGGGCGGCGGGCGTCGAACGCGCGCCGGCTGGCCCGCGCGATCCCCGCGGTGGGCCGGGAGGTGTCGATCGCCCGCAGCGCGGCGACGATCTGCTCGGGTGTGTCGGCGCCGAACAGGACCAGTTCGCTGCCGGCGGCCCGCGCCAGGCGATGCCGCCGGACGCGGCCGGCTCCGGATTCACCGGACGCCGCGGACGCGCCGTTGCCACCGGAGCCGCTGATGACGGCGGCGGGGGCCTCCTCCAGCGCGATGTGGAAGTTGATGCCGCCGAAGCCGAAGCTCGACACCGAGGCCCGCCGCGGGTGGTCCGCGGGGCGCACCCAGGGGCGGCAGACGGTGTTGAGGTAGAAGGGGCTGGAATCGAGCGAGAGGTCGGCGTTCGGTTCCGTCACCTTGATCGTCGGCGGCAGGGTGTGGTGGTGCAGGGCGAGCACGGCCTTGAGCAGCCCGGCCGCGCCGGCCGCCGACTTCGTGTGCCCGACCTGCGACTTGACCGAACCCAGCGCGCACCAGCGGTCGCCGGTGCGTTCGGCGCCGCCGAACACCTCGGTCAGCGCGGTGACCTCGGTGCGGTCCCCGACGACGGTGCCGGTGCCGTGGGCCTCGACGAGCCCGACCGTCTCCGGCCCGTAGNCGGCGTCGGCGTAGGCGGCGCGCACCGCCCTGACCTGGCCGCCCGGCGCCGGGGCGTAGATCGCCGCGCCGCGGCCGTCCGAGGACGACCCGATCCCGCGGATCACCGCGTAGATCTTGTTGCCGTCCCGGCGGGCGTCGTCGAGGCGCTTGAGCGCGACCATCGCGACGCCCTCGCCGAGCAGCGTGCCGTCGGCCTGTGCGGAGAAGGGCCGGCAGTCCTCCGTCGGCGACAGGGCCGGCGTCTTGCAGAAGCTGACGAACGTGCACGGGTTGTTCAGGGCGTCGACGCCACCACTGATGATCATGTCGGCGCGACCGAGGACGAGTTCGTTCACGCCCGCCGACACCGCGGCCAGGGAGCTCGCGCAGGCGGCGTCCACGGTGTAGTTCACCGCGTGCAGGTTGAGCCGGTTCGCGACCCGGCCGGCGACGATGTTGCCCAGGCCACCGGGCAGGGTGGCCTCCTGCCACTGCGGATAGTCCTTGAGCACGTGGTCGCAGATGCCGCGGGCGTCGGTGTCGGAGTAGCCGAGTTCACGCAGCGCCTTGAACCACATCGGCCGGCCCAGGCGCAGGTCGATCTCGCTGAGCAGTTCCAGGTTGCCGCTGCCGAGGATGCAGCCGATGCCGCCGCGGTCGGCGGTGTCGTACTCGTCGCCCAGGGCGTCGCGCAGGGTCTGGTCGGCGACCTGCAGCGCGAACAGCTGCGCCGTGTCGGTGGCCGGGACGGTGCTCGGCGGGATGCCGAACTCGGCCGGGTCGAAGTCGATCGTCGGCAGGAACGAGCCGCGACGCACGTACGTCTTGTCGATCGCGGCCGGGTCCGGGTCGTAGTAGTCCTCGACCAGCCAGTGGGAACGCGGCACCTCGGTGATCAGATCCTCGCCGCCGACGATGGAGTTCCAGAACCCGGCGGCATCGGTTGAGCCCGGCATGNTGGCGCCCACTCCGACGACCGCGATCGGCGGTTGGGGCGGGGAGTCCGTTCGTCGCATGGTGTCCGTGTCTCCTTCCGGACCGGCCGGCCCTTTCCGGGTCTACCGGCCGCGAGGTCAGCCGTCGGCGCCGAGCGCCAGCCGCCGTGGGGGGAACTGAGCGACACCCACCGGCACCCCGAAGCTGCGCACCTGATGGGCGCGGGTGACCACCGCCGCTCCTTCGAGAAGGTTCAGGGCGATCTGGACGACGCCGCGCTCCGCCGCCTGCGCGAGGAAGCTGCCGCTGATCCACCGGTTGAACGCGCCCATCGCCGGGCCGCACCAGATCTGGTAGTCGGTGCGCCGGCTGCGCTCGCCGGCGAGCGCCCACCGGNCGGAGTTCCCCAGGTACCACCGGAACACCAGCGCCATCCGGTGCTTGGCGTCGTGCAGCGCCCGCTCCACCTGCACGGGGTCGCGTTCGACCCAGTACGCCGCGGTTCGGGCCCACACGTCGTCCAGGGACATGCCGAACAGGTCGCGCTCCAGCTTCGCGCGCAGCTCGGGGGCGAGCTGGTCCAGGCTGTCGTGCCGGCGGTAGGCCTCGAACAGCAGCCCGGCACGCGGTGCGAACATCGACCCGCGGCGCAGCACCTNCACCTTGGCGCCGAGCTCGAACATGTCCGCGGCCGGCGCGAGCGCCACGTCGGCCAGGTCGGCGCCGGCGAGCATCGCCTTGGCGTCCGCGGACTGGCCGGACTCGACGCTGACCTGGTTCACCGAGCCGGTGAGCACGTAGGCGGCCCCGAGCGCGAAGGCCGCCGCGACCGCCGCCGGCGTGCCGAGACCGCCGGCCGCGCCGACCCGCACCGGCCGCGGGTAGTCGAACCGGGCGACGACCCGGTCCCGCACGGCCTGCACGGCCGGGACCACGACGGCCATCGGCCGGCCGTCGGTGTGCCCCGCACTGTCGGCCTCGACGGTGATGTCCTCGGCGATCGGCAGACCGGCGGCGAGCTCCGCCTCCGCCGCGGTGATCTGCCCGCCGTCGACCAGCGCCCGCAGGATCTCTCCCGGCGGCGGCGACATGAACTGTTCGGCCACCTCGGGCCGGGAGATCTTCGCGAACACCCGGGTGCGGCGCTCGACCCGGCCGTCGGGCGTGCGGCGCAACCCCGACGCCGCGCAGCGGACCACCGCCGGTGTGATCGACATGAACGCCGACGCCGACACGCACGGCACCCCGTGGCGCAGCAGCAGGGCGGCGGTGGTGTCCTCCAGCGCCGGGTCGCCCGGCGAGTGCAGCAGGTTGACCCCCCAGTTCGGCTGGCCGGCGAGCGTGCCGGCGAGGGTGACGACGGCCTNCTCGATCCGGTCGAGCCCCAGGCCGCCCGAGCCGAAGAAGCCGAGCATCCGGGCGCGGGCCATCGCGGTCACCATCGCGGTCGTGGCGATGCCGGTCGCCATCTCCCCGGCGATGTACGGGAAACGCACCCCGTGCGCCGCCGCGAACGAACGGTCGCCGAGCCACTCCGGGTACAGGGCGGGCAGGGTGCCCACCACCACCGGGGCCGCGGGGTCCCCCGCGCCGACGTCGCCGCCGAGACCGAGGCCGACGCCCCGGCCGGGCACGGCCAGCAGGTGCACCGGCTCCCGCACCGCGCGCACGCAGGCGGCCAGCTCCGGTCCGGTGAAGGCCGCCGGGTGCGGGCCCGCCCGCCAGGTCGGCACCGACATCGGCCCACCGTCGGATGCACCCGACCGGGGCTGGCGCGCAGGCGGCCGGCGCAGCGCCGGCACGGGAACGCGGCCGCGCTGCGGCGGGCGCGCGACGCGGGCCGGTCGAGGGGTGACGGTCATCGTGCGCCCCCACCCAGGGCGGACCTGACCTGGGCGGCTTCGACCCGCGGCGCCGGGTCTGTTCGCGCGGCCGGGTAGGTCCGCCCGGCGGGACCGAGCGGCGCGGCGGGATCGGACCTAGCGGCGGGATCGGGCCGAGCGGCGGGGGCGAGGCGGGTCGTCGGGTCGTAGGCGGACAGGGCACGGGACAGCAGGTCGGCGGCGAGCACATCGCCCGGGGCCAGGTCCATCTCCGCGATGCCCAGGCCGGAGAGCAGGTAGTCCCGGTCCACGAGCGTCTCGGCGAGCCGCTCGCCCAGCGCCGTGCGGGTGCGGGTGTCGTCGAAGACGTGGCGGTGACGCAGGTACATGAGGAACCCGGGCACCGCGCCGATGATCCGTTCCAGTGGCGTCGGATCGGCCGGGGGCTGATCGACGAGCTCCACGCGCACCGGCAGGAAGCTCTCCAGCAGGTCGACGGGCAGCGACACGGGCAGGTCGCGGGTGCTGACGATGTGATAGGTGGCCGTCGCGCCGGGCGGCGGGCGCTCGGCGAGGCGCACCATGTCCCGCACGGCGTCCTCGACGGCCATCACGTTCCAGCGAGCCTGTGGGTCGCCGACGACCCGCACGGTCTGCACGACCGGCTCCTCGGCGTCGGCCAGACCGCTCTCCACGGCCATCGAGGCGATCGTGAGCATGAAGCGGGCGACCGCCTCCATCGTGTCCGAGGGCCGGTCGGGGTGCGGCGGGCGATGGCTGACCAGGACGCTCGGGCGGAACACCACGACCGGCCGGCCGCTGCCGGCCGACCACTCCCGGACCGCGACCTCCGCCTCGTACTTCGACTGCTCGTACGGGCTGGCGAAGCCCCGCGAGGCGTCGAGCTGGTCCTCGTAGACGACCGGGTCGGGTCGCAGGCCGGCCACGAACGCCGTGCTCACGTGGTAGAAGCGCGGCCGACGTCCGCCCGCCGCCGCCAGCGCCAGCATGTTCCGGGTGCCGTCGACGTTGACGTGCCGCAACTCGGCGAGATCACCGGCGAGCTTCGTCTGGGCGGCGCTGTGCCAGACGGCGTCGACGCCGTCCGCGATCCGTCGGAAGTCGGCACGGTCGAGGCCGAGAAACGGCTCGGCCACGTCCACGTCGACCACCGAGATCCGGCGGGGAAGGTCGTCGATCAGCCGAGGACTGGCTCCGGTGGCCCGCAGGAACCTGGCGAGCCGGTCCGCGGCGTCCCCGGAGCCCGCATGGGCCAGCACCGTCAGCGACGCATTCCGCTNGAGAAGTTCCCGCACCAGATGCACACCCAGAAATCCGGTTGCCCCNGTGATTGCGATCTCCACGAGAATTCCCGCCTCCTGGTCGACGGCGTCCATCCGGCCTGTCCGCGAGGCACCGCGGCCGGACCGGGACACCGCGCATCCTCCGCACACGTCGGACCGCTGATGGAACGTGCGACGCGAAAGCGGTCACCCGGAATTTGGTGACAGTGCGTCGACGTCAGGGACGCGTATCGCGACCGCCGGGGGACATGCCGATGCGATCCACCGCACAGCGGGTGGTCAGGCCCTGCGTTACGGGGTACCCACCCTGAGTCGCGATAACAGTGCGTCCTTTTCCGAACCGCACCGGACACCCGGATCGGGTGACTTCGCCAGACGGCGGCAGGCAGGCGGCCGGTGGCAGGCAGGCGCTCACGGGCAGACGGGCAGACGGGCCGGCGAACGCTGCGGGGCCTGCGCGGGGCGCCGCGCGCCGACCGGCGGGTGGGCCGGTCGGCGCGGAGGGTGCGTCAGACCGCGGAGAAGGAGACCTCGGTGGACTTGATCAGTGCGGTGACCGGCGTGCCGGGCTCGAGCTTGAGCTCCTCGGCCGCCGCCCGAGTGATCGCCGCCGTGAGCTCCACATCCTTGCCGACCTTGATCCTCGCGACCGACATCGCTCCGCCGGAGTCGAGCCCGACGAGCGTACCCGCCAGCTTGTTCCGGATACTCAGCCCCGACACCTCGGTGGTCGCCACCGCGATGTCGGTCGACTTGATGAGTGCCTCCACGGCGGTGCCGATGCCGATACCAAGATCCTTGATCGCGTCCATCGTGACCGTGGCCGCGAGCGACAGGCCGCCGGGAATCTCCATGGTGACGGTTCCCATGACCGAGCCGCTGACTATCTCGGTAATAATTCCGGTGAATCGGTTACGAATACTAAGGATCATGAATCGACCTTATCTAGCCCATGTATCGGACGAGTTGCATGACGACGGTGTTACCCGAGTCACCCGACCGTCTTCCGACCGTTCGGNCAACGTCGCGACCGGCGAATACCCTCGAACCCCGGGGTCACACTGGGGTCCATCGGACCGTCCGTCCCGGCCAACCGGACCGCGCCCACGGACCCTTCTTCCCATATCGGACCGCATCTGCGTTTAAATTGCTAGGATCCAACCGTAGATGCGGCTGAACGCCGGGCCGCCGGGTGGCCTCAACCCGTGGTCGCCTGGCCCCGACGAGGAAGGGGCGGCGGATGTCCGCGCAGCTCAGCGCCGCTACGACCGCGGCGCACCACCTCGTCGCGCGTCCCACCCCGCCGGGACGCCGCCCGCCGCCCGCCACCTTCGGGCCGCCCGGCGCGGGCCCGTATCGAGCCGTCAACACGAATGACAAGCAGCCGCCGGTCCCCGCAAAGAGCCGGAAACCTGCCGGTCAAGAGCCTACCGGCACCTCCGTTCCAGCCTTTGCCCGCAGACCCGACGCGCATTCCGAGCAGAGTAGGTATCTGACGTGTCCTGGAGCGGCTCCGCGCACTCCCATGAAGAGACGACCGAGTGGCTCTCGCGAGTCGAGAAGGTCACTCCCGTCCTGGTTCGGCACCGCGAGCAGGCCGAGCGGGAAAGGGTGACGCCGGCCGCCGTCATCGCCGCGCTACGGGATCAGAACATCCACCGCATGTGGGTGTCCCCGTCCTTCGGTGGCGGCGGAGTCAGCGTCCGGACCGGCTCCGCCGTCCTGCAGGCGCTCGCCCGTGTCGACGCCTCGGTCGCCTGGCAGATGGGGGTCCAGGGGGTCATCTCCCGGATGTCGGACTATCTGCCGGAGCAGGTCGCCTGCCAGCTCTTCCAGGACAGCGACGGGCTCGTGGTCGGCGGGATCAACCCCTCCGGTCAGGCCGAGCCGGTGCCCGGCGGCTACCGGCTGNGGGGTCGCTGGTCGTTCGCGAGCGGATCCACCCACGCCGACTGGCTCGTCTGCGCCTCCCTGGTCACGGAGGGCGACTCCCCGGCCGACGGCCTCGCGGGGGGCGATTGCGCGCCGGCGGCGACCGCGCCGACCCGGATGCTGTTCGTGCCCGCCGGCGTGGTCCGCTTCGACGACGACTGGCACACGACGGGCCTGCGAGGGACGGGAAGTGTCAGCTTCACCGTCGACGACCAGTTCGTGCCCGAGGAGTTCACCGTCGACGGCGGGCTGCTGCGCCGCCCACCGGCCGCCCGCCCCTCCCGCGGCTACCNCATCGCCTACTACGACTTCGGGCCGTTCACCACGGCGTCGACGATTCTCGGCATCGCCCAGGACGCGTTGAGCGCCTTCCCGGGCATCGCCGTGGGCACGGTCCCCGCCCGGGGGACGCAGACCCTGGGCACCAGCCACACCGTCCAGGCCGGCCTCGCCCGCGCCGCGGCACTGGTCCGCTCCGCCGAGCTGCTGTTGGAGGACGCCGCCCACCATGCCAGCCTGCGCTGCCTGATCGGCGGGGAGGAGCTGTCCGCGCTGATCAGACTGGCCGCCGCCACCGTCGGCGAGAACACGGTCAAGGCCGTGGACAGCCTGCACAGCATGGCCGGCACCCGCGCGCTGGGCGCGGGCGGGCGGCTCGACCGCTGCCTGCGCGACGTCCACAGCGCGGCCGCGCACATCACCCTGTCGCCGACGAACTTCGAGATGGTCGGCGCCTACCTGCTGGGCGGCTCGCTGCTCATGCGGCGTTGACGTCCTCCCCCGCCCGAGGCTGCGGGCAGGGGACCGCGAGTCCTGCACTTCACCGCGAGGGTCCTACACGTCCACTGCGAGACGTCCACTGCGAGGGAGAGGTGCGCAATGGTCAGATTCCCGATGACCCAGAGCCCGCCGGCTCGGCCGGGGCTCACGCCGCGACGGCGCCGGGAGCTCCCGAGCCGGCCCACCGGCCCGAGTGGTCGCGGCCGGGGACGGCGCGATGCCACTCGGCGGCGGCGTCCGTAGTCCGGCCACCTCAACGCGGCAGGAGCCGGGCCGGCACGTCGACCAGCCGTGAGCGGACATACTCGCCGAGCCCCTTGGCCTGCGGGTCGGGCCTGGTCGCCGCGGCCACGCCGTCGCCGAGCAGGCCGACCACGACGACGTTGAGCGCCCGCAGGTTCGCCAGCTCGTAGCGGTGGATCGTCAGCCCCCGCGCCTCCGGGACCAGCTCGGCGAAACGCGCCGCGGTCAGCTCGGCGGCGAGCCAGGCGTAGGCGGCGTCGTCGCGGGCCCAGAGCCCGACGTTGGNGTTGCCGCCCTTGTCCCCGGACCGCGCCCCCGCGAGCAGCCCCAGCGGCACCCGGACCAACCGATCGCCCCCCGCGACGGNGCCCCGCCCCGCGACGGCCGACGGCCTCGGCAGCGGTGGGATGCCGACGGCGGGCGGCGCCGACGGGCTGTGCGGGACGACGATCTGCCGGCCGTCGTCGAGGACCACGCGCTGCTCGACGGCGTCGCGGTGCACCAGCGTCGGCCAGTACACGCCGTAGGCGCTGGCCTCGGTCGGCGGGGTGGTCGTGTGGAAGCCCGCGTAGCCGCCGAGGGCCAGCGCCGTCGTCGCGTCCGAGAACCGCCGGCCGACCCGGGCCGGGTCGCGGTCCTTCACCGTGATCCGNAGGTGCGCCGTGGCCAGGGCGTTGTCGTCGGCGTCGGGCCGGTCGAACCGCAGCAGCCGCACGTCCGCCTCGTCGACGGCGCCCTCGCCGCCGAGCAGGTCGAACAGCTCCCGGCGGGCCCAGGTGGCCTTCTCCTCGATGTCGAGGCCGGTGAGGACGAGCGTCATCGTGTTGCGGTACCCACCGAGGCAGGTCATGGCGACCTTCAGCGTGTCCGGCGGCGGGCTGCCCCGGGTGCCGGACAGCCGCACCCGGTCCGGGCCCTGCTCGACCAGCCGGATCGTGTCGAAGTGGGCGACGACGTCCGGATTCGGGTACGCCGGCTGCGCGATCTCGTAGAGCAGCTGGGCGGTGACGGTCCCGACGGAGACCAGCCCGCNGGTGCCGGGATGCTTCGTGATGACGCTGGAGCCGTCGGCGGCGACCTCCGCGATCGGGAACCCGGGATAGCGCCGGTCGGTGATCTCGGCCAGGAAGGGGTAGTTCCCACCGCACGCCTGCGGCCCGCATTCGATCACGTGCCCGGCCGCGACGGCGCCGGCGAGGCGGTCCCAGTCGTCGCGGGCCCAGCCGTGCCACCAGGCCGCCGGCCCGACGACGAGGGAGGCGTCGGTCACCCGCGGCGCCACCACGACGTCGGCGCCCGCGGCCAGCGCGGCGGCGATGCCCCACCCGCCGAGGTAGGCGTTGGCGGTCACCGGCGGCCCGCCGTCCGCGGCGAGCCCGGCGAACGGCCGCCCGGTGTCGAGGTGGGTGAGCGGCTCGCCGGCCGCTCGCAGCTCGTCGAGCCGGCCGACGAGGTCGTCGCCGGTGATGTGGGCGACCCGCGGGGCCAGGCCGAGGCGCCCCGCGACCGCGGCGACCTGCGCGGCGAGCCCGGCGGGGTTGAGCCCGCCGGCGTTGACCACGATCCGGATCCCGCGGTCCAGGCAGGTGCCGAGCACCTGTTCGAGCTGGACGAGGAAGGTCCGCGCGTAGCCGGCGTCGGGGTCGCGCCGGCGCGCCTTCCACAGGATCAGCATCGTGAGTTCGGCCAGGTAGTCGCCGGTGAGCACGTCCACCGGGCCGCCGTCGACCATGAGCCGGGCGGCGTCGATCCGGTCACCGTAGAACCCCGAGCAGTTCGCGATGCGCACCGCCCGCCGCGGCGTCTCGGGGGTCATCAGCGGCCGGTCCACACCGGCGGGCGGCCGTCGCGGAACGCCCGCGGGCCCTCCTGCGCGTCGTCGCTGAGGTAGACCGGTTCCCAGAGCCGCTCCGCCTCCCGGTACGCCGCCGACAGCGGGAGTTCGGCGAGCAGTCCGACCGTGCGCCGGGCCGCGCGCACCGACAGCGGCGCGTTCGCCGCGATCGTCGCCGCGAGCTCGCCGGCCCGGCCGGCCAGCTCCGGGCCGGGGACGACCTCGTTGACCAGGCCGAGTTCGTGGGCGCGCCGCGCGGTCAGCGGCTGACCGGTCAGCAGCATCTGCATCGCGATCCGCGGCGCCAGCAGGTAGGGCAGCGGCGCGGCCCAGGGGGCGCCGCGGCCGACCCGGGCCTCGGTGACGGCGAACCGGGCGGTCTCGGCGGCGACCACGAGATCGCAGCACTGCGTCAGCAGGAACCCGCCGGCGTAGGCGGCCCCGTTGACGGCGGCGATCACCGGCTTGTCGACGTCGATGTTGCGGCCGAGCTGCGGCAGGTAGTCCGGCGGCGGCACCCGCAGCCCCTCCCCCGCCATCTCCCGCAGGTCGCCGCCGGCGCAGAAGGCCCGGTCCCCGCTGGCCGTGAGCACGCCGACAGCGGCGTCGGCGTCCGCGCCGAGCCGGGTGAACGCCTCCCACAGCCCGGCACGCACCTCGGCGGACAGGGCGTTGCGGGTCTCGGGGCGGTCGATCGTCAGCCACGCGACGGGTCCCTCGCGGCGGTAGCCGACCGCCGGGGACGTCACGGCGCCACCGCCCCGGCCACGACGGCGCCGACCGGCTCGACCGGGCTGATGACCGCGAGGATGTCACCGCCGCCGACGGCCTGCCCGCGCCGGACGTCCAGCGTGCTCACCACCCCGTCGTGCGGCGCGACCACCGGATGTTCCATCTTCATCGCCTCCAGGACGACCACGACGTCACCGGCGGCCACCGCCGCGTCCCGCGCCACCGCGACGCGCACGACGGTGCCCGGCATGGGAGCGGCCAGCGACCCCGCCGCCGCGGCGGCACCCGGCTCGACGAACCGGGGGATCTCGTCGACGGCCGTCGACGCGCCGCGGCCGTCGAGGTAGACCCGCGACCCGACCCGGTGCACCGCCACCGTGGCCCGGACGCCGTCGACGGTGAGATCGACCCCGTCCGGTCCGACCCGGTGAACACCGACGTCGTGCGCCCGCCCGCCGACGCTGACGTCGAGACCCCGGCCCCGCCACCGGTAGAGCACCTCGACCTCACCGGCCGTGCCACCGGCCGTCCCGCCGCCCGTCACCGTGTACACGGCGCGTTGCGGCTCGCCGGGAACGTTGCGCCAGCCGGGGGGCAGGCCCGGCAGGACCGCCGCCGCCCGGCGCTGCGACGAGGCGGCGACGGTGGCCGCGATGAGATGCGTGGCCAGCACGTCCCCGCCCACCGCGGGCGCGCCGAGCCCGGCGAGGTCCCACCGGTCGAGGAAGCCCGTGTCGAACTCGCCGGCCCGAAACCGCGGGTCGCGCAGCACGGCCACGAGCAGGTCGCGGTTGGTGACGATCCCGTGCACCCGGGTCCGCGACAGCGCCCGGGCGAGCCGGCGCAGCGCCTCGTCACGGGTCGCCCCGTGCGCGACGACCTTCGCGATCATCGAGTCGTAGTGGACGCCGACGACGGACCCTGCCGCGACGCCGCTGTCGACGCGGATGCCCGGATCGGTCGGAACCTCGAAGCGGTGGATCGTCCCGGCGGCCGGCAGGAACCCGGCGCCGACGTCCTCGGCGCACAGCCGGGCCTCGACGGCATGGCCGGTGATCCGGGCGGTGCGTACCTCGGCCGGCAGCGGGGCGCCCTCGGCGACCAGGAGCTGGGCGCGGACCAGGTCCAGGCCGGTGATCTGCTCGGTCACCGGGTGCTCGACCTGCAGGCGGGTGTTGACCTCCAGAAAGAAGAAGCGCCCGGCACGGTCGAGCACGAACTCGACCGTGCCCGCGCCGACGTACCCGATCGCGGCGGCGGCGGCGACGGCGGCGGCGCCGAGCCGCTCGCGCAGCCCGGCGTCGACCACGGCGGACGGCGCCTCCTCGATGATCTTCTGGTAGCGCCGTTGGATCGAGCACTCCCGCTCGAACAGGTGCACCACCTCGCCGTGGGAATCCGCGAAGACCTGCACCTCGATGTGGCGGGGCCGGTCGACGAGATGCTCCAGGAACACCGTCGGGTCGCCGAACGCCGACGCCGCCTCGCGCCGGGCCGCCGCCACCGCCGCGGCGAGTTCCGCGGCGTCCCGGGCGATGCGCATCCCCCGCCCGCCGCCGCCGAAGACGGCCTTGACCAGCAGCGGGAATGTCAGGCCCGCCTCGGCGGCGACGGTCCCGCCGTCGCGGCCGGCGAGCAGGGCCTCGTCGACGACCAGGCCGGGCAGGACCGGCACCCCGGCGGCGGCCATCAGCTCCTTCGCCCGGGTCTTCGACCCCATCGCCTCGATCGCCGCCGGCGGCGGTCCGACGAACGTCAGGCCGGCGGCGGCGCAGGCCCGGGCGAACGCGGCGTTCTCGGCGAGGAAGCCATAGCCGGGGTGGACGGCGTCGGCCCCGGTGCGCAGGGCGGCCTCGACGAGCAGGTCGGCGCGCAGGTAGGTCTCGGCCGGCGTCGCGCCGGGCAGCGCGACGGCCTCGTCCGCGGCGGCGACGTACGGGGCGTCGGCGTCCGGATCGGCGTGGACGGCGACGGTGGCGATGTCCATCGCGTGCGCGGTCCGGATGATCCGTGCGGCGATCTCGCCCCGGTTGGCGACGAGCAGCCGGCGGATCGGGCGCGTCGGGCCGGTGGGTGCTGGGGGGCCGATGGGCGCTGGGGGGTCGGTGGGCGCTGGGGGGTCGGTGGGCGCTGGGGGGTCGGTGGGCGCTGGGGGGTCGGTGGGACTCACGGCGGTCACATCCTGAAGACGCCGTAGCCACGGCGTCCCTCGATCGGCGCGGAGTGCGCGGCGGACAGGGCGATGCCGAGCACGGTGCGGGTGTCCCGTGGGTCGAGCACGCCGTCGTCGTAGAGCCGCCCGCTCATGAAGAACGCGTGCGACTCGGCCTCGATCTGGCGTTCGATCGCCGCCCGCCGCTCGGCGTCCGCGGCGGCGTCGAAAGGCCGGCCGGCGGCCTCGGCGGCGGACTGCCCGACGATCGACAGCACGCCCGCGAGCTGGGCGGCGCCCATGACGGCGCAGCGGGCGCCGGCCCAGGCGAACATCAGCCGCGGGTCGAAGGCCCGCCCGGACATGCCGTAGTTGCCGGCGCCGAACGACGCCGCCATGGTGACGGTCAGGTGCGGGACGCTGCTGTTCGTCACGGCATTGATCATCTTGGCGCCGTCGGAGATGATGCCGCCGCGTTCGTAGGCGGTGCCCACCATGAAGCCGGTGGTGTTCTGCAGGAACAGCAGCGGGGTGTCGACCTGGTTGGCGAGCTGGATGAACTCGGCGGCCTTGCACGCCTCAGCGCTGAACAGGATGCCGCCCGCGTTGGCCAGCACCCCGACGGCGAACCCGTGCACCGACGCCCAGCCCGTCACCAGGCGGGTGCCGAACTCCGGCTTGTACTCGCCGAACCGGGAGCCGTCGACGACGCGGGCGAGCACCTCCCGGGGGTCGAACGGCAGCCGCAGGTCGGCCGGGGCGATGCCGAGCAGCTCGTCGGGGTCGTAGAGCGGCGGGTCGGCGGGCAGTTCGGGCCCGCGACCAAGCTTGCGCCAGTTGATCTCGGACAGGATCCGGCGGCCGATGCGGATCGCGTCGCGCTCGTCGACGGCGACGTGGTCGGCGAGCCCGGACACCCGCCCGTGCATCGCCGCCCCGCCGAGCTCCTCGTCGTCGGCCTGCTCGCCGGTGGCCATCCGCACCAGCGGCGGGCCGCCGAGGAACACCTTCGCCTGGCCGTCGACGAGGACGGCGTAGTCGCACATCCCGGGCACGTAGGCGCCGCCGGCCGTCGCGGTGCCGAAGACCAGGGCGATCGTGGGGACGCCGGCCGCCGACAGCGCGGACAGGTCGTGGAAGATCCGCCCGGCCCCGACGAACAGGTCGGCCTGGCTGGGCAGGTCCGCACCACCGGACTCGACGAGGTTCACCACGGGCAGCCGGTTGCGCCGCGCGATCTCCAGCGCGCGCAGCGTCTTGCGCAGCGAGTGCGGGTTCATCGCGCCGCCGCGGACCGTCGGGTCGTGGCCGATGACGACCACCTCGACCCCGGACACCACGCCGATCCCGGTGACGACGCTCGCCCCGACGGCGAACCCGCTGCCCCAGGCGGCGAGCGGGGACAGTTCGAGGAACGCCGAGTCCCGGTCGAGCAGCAGCTCGATGCGCTCCCGGACCAGCAGCCGGCCGCGGCGACGGTGCCGGTCGCGGTAGCGCTCGCCGCCACCGTCGCGGGCGGCGGCGAGCTGCTCGGACAGGTCGGCCAGGAGTCCGAGCTGCGTGCGCCGGTTGGTCCGGTACTGCCCGGAGCCGGTGTCCAGGCGGGAGCGCAGGACCGTCCCCTCGGCGACGCGGGGGTGTGCCGCGCCCGGGCCGGGCGTCGTGGTCGTCCCGCCGACGGTGGTCGTCCCGCCGACGGTGGTCGTCCCGCGGATGGTGGTCGTCAAGGTGTCGTCTCCTCAGTACGAGCGGGGCAGGCCGAGACCGTGCTGGGCGACGTAGTTCAGGATCATCTCCCGGCTCACCGGCGCGATCCGCAGCGTGCGGGCCAGCCCCCACAGCGGCACCAGGCCGTACTCGGCCGACATCCCGTTGCCACCGTGGGTCTGGATGGCCTGGTCGACGGCGGCCAGCGCCGCCTCGGCCGCCGCGTACTTGGCCGTGTTGGACGGCTCGCCGGCGGGCAGCCCCCGGTCGTGCGCCCACGCGGCGCGGCGTGTCATCAGGGCGGCCAGCGAGGTCTCGATCCGCGCCTTGGCGAGCGGGTGCGCGATGCCCTGGTAGGCGCCGATGGGCTGGTCCCAGACCCGCCGGTCGCGGGCGTAGGCCACGGCGCGGTCGAGGGCGTACCGGGCGATGCCGACGCACAGCGCGGCACCGGCGATCCGTTCCGGGTTCAGCCCGTGGAACACCTGGCGCAGGCCGTCGCCCTCGGTGCCGACCAGCGCGTCGGCCGGCACCCGCACGTCGTCGAGGAACAGGGTGAACTGTCGTTCGGGCAGCTGGGCCGCGACCGGCAGCGGGTGCGCGGTCAGCCCGGGGGTGCGGGTCGGGACGACGAACAGCGACAGCCGGGCCCGCCCGGTGCCCTCGTCGACGCCGGTGCGCGCCACCACGAGGACGGCGGCGGCCTCGTCGAACCCGGAGATGTAGTACTTCTGGCCGCTGAGCAGCCAGTCGTCGCCGGCGCGGCGCGCGCTCGTGGCCAGGCGGTGGGTGTTCGACCCGGCGCCCGGCTCGGTGATCGCAAAGACGATCTTGTGGCTGCCGTCGGCGAGGCCGGGCAGCCAGCGTTCCCGCTGGCCCTCGTCGCCGAACCGGGCGATCACCTCCCCGGAGATCGCCGCCGAGACCAGCAGGAGCAGCAGCGGGCAGCCCGCCGCGGCGCTCTCCTCGCACACGGCGGCGAGCTCCACGATGCCGCCGCCGCCCCCGCCGTAGCGCTCGGGCAGGTTCACGCCGAGGTAGCCGGCCTCGGCCAGTGCACCCCACGCCTCGGCGGTCGGCGTCCGGGTCGCCGACCGCTCGGTGTAGTAGGCGCCACCGAACGGTTTGATGATCGCGGCGACGGTCTCGCGCAGGGCCGTCAGCTCCGCGGTCTCAGCGAAGTCCACCGTGGTTCCCTTCTGGTGACGCGCCAAGCCCTGCCGGTGACGCGTCAAGCCCTGCCGGTGGCGCGCCGAGCCCTTCTGGTGGCGCGCCGAGCACCAGCCCGAACGCCGGCCGGTTCGCCAGGCCGCCGGCCCGGTCGAGTGTGATGATCTTCTGCTCGGTGTAGGCGTCGAGCGCGTCCGGTCCACCCTCGCGGCCCAGGCCGCTCTGCTTGGTCCCGCCGAACGGGTAGGCGGGGTGGATGACGTGCCAGTCGTTGACGTAGACCATCCCGGCGTCGAGCCGGCGGGCCACGTCGAGCGCGCGGGCCTCGTCGGCGCTCCACACCCCGGCGGACAGGCCGTAGTCGCTGTCGTTGGCCAGCGCCACCGCCTCGTCGACGGAGTCGTACGACAGCACGGTCAGCACCGGGCCGAAGACCTCCTCGCGGGCGATCCGCGCGGTGGCGGCGGCGCCGGTGACCACGGTGGGTTCGACCCAGTACCCGACGTCGAAGCCGGGTCCGGTCGGCGTCGCCCCGCCGAGGGCGATCGTGGCCCCCTCGGCGCGGGCGGCGGCCAGGCGGCCGAGGATCCGGTCCCGCTGGCCGGCGCTGATCACCGGTCCGACGTCGGTCGCCGGGTCCAGCGGGTCGCCCAGGCGCAGGCCCTTGGCGCGGTCCACCAGGGCCTCGACGATCTCCGCCTGCCGGGCCGCCGGCACGAGCAGGCGGGTGCCGGCCTCACACGCCTGCCCGTTGTTCGCCAGCGCCGCGTACAGGGCACCGTCCACCACCAGCGGCAGGTCGGCGTCGGCCAGGATGATGTTCGGACCCTTGCCGCCCAGCTCCAGGGTCACCCGCTTCACCGTGCCGGCGGCCGCGCGCAGGATGGCGCGACCCACCTCGGTGGAGCCGGTGAACGCCACCTTGCGCACCGTCGGGTGCGCGGCGAGGTGGGCGCCGACCGGGTCGCCGTCGCCGGTGACGACGTTGAGGACGCCCGCCGGCAGGCCGGCCGCCGCGAACTCGGCGGCCAGCTCCAGCGGCAGCAGCGGAGCGTGCTCGTCGGGCTTGAGCACGACGGTGTTGCCCGCGGCCAGCGCCGGGGCGACCTTCCAGATCGTCACCAGCAGCGGGATGTTCCAGGGCACGATCGCGGCGACGACGCCGAGCGGTTCGCGCCGCAGCAGGCCCGCGGTGGGCAGCGGGTCCATCGCCGGGCCGGGCCGCTCGAACGCGTACGAGCCGGCGAGGTCGGCCAGGTAGCGCAGGTGCGCGATCGACAGGCCCAGGTGCAGGGCGTTGCTCACCCGGATCGTGGCGCCGTTCTCCCGGCTCTGCAGCGCCGCGAGCTCGGGCAGCCGCGCCTGCAGCCGGTCGGCGACGCGGTGCAGCAGCGCCGCCCGCTCGGCCGGGGGGGTACGTCGCCAGTCCCCCGCCGCGTGCGCCGCCGCGGCGGCGTCGACCGCCTGGTCGACGTGCGTGATCCCGCCCCGCGCGGCGGTCGCGACGAGCTCGCCCGTCGCGGGGCTGCGCAGGTCGTACCGGTCGGCGGTGTCGACCCATCGTCCGGCGATGAACAGCGGGTGGTGCGGTACGCCCATCGTGCCTCCCCTCCTCGGTCCGGTCCGGTCCGGCGGGCCGTGCCGGTACAGATCAGTCGGCCGGCAGCAGCCGCCGGTAGCGGCTGCGGTAGTAGACGAGCGGGCCGTCGTGCTCGCCGGCGCGGACGCTCTCGACGTGACAGGTGACGATGTGGTGGTCGCCGCCGTCGTGGATGGCGGCGATGTGCGCGCCGATGTGGGCGGCGGCGCCGTCCAGGGCGGGTGCGCCGCCCGGCAGCGGCGTCCACGCGACGCCGGCGAACTTGTCCGCCCCGCTGCGCNCGAAGCCCGCGCTGAGCAGATCCTGGTCGGCGCTGAGGATGTTGACGCACAGCCGGCCCGCGCCCGCCACCGCCGGCCACGAGGTCGACGACCGGCCCGGGCAGAACAGGATCATCGGCGGGTCCAGTGACAGCGCGGTGAACGACTGGCAGGTCAGCCCGACCGGCCGGTCGCCGGCCAGCGCCGTCACCACCACCACGCCGGTGGCGAACCGGGACAGCACGTCCCGGAAGCTGGCGGCATCCGGCCCGGCCACCGATCCGGATCCATGGCCGGGTCCGGGTCCGGGTTTGTGAGCCGGTCCGGGTCCGGTCCTACGCGTANGCACAGGCACGGTGTGGTCTCCTCCCGACGGGGCCCAGGCGGGGCTCGGCACGGCGGTCAACCGATCCGGCGACCGCGGCCGACCCAGTGCGGCTCGCGGATCGCCCGTTTGTCGACCTTGCCGGCCGCGTTGAGCGGCAGGCCGGCGCGGAACTCGATCGACTTGGGCGCGGGCACCCCGCCCAGCTCCCGGCGGACGTGGGCGATCAGGTCGGCCTCGGTCACCTCGGCCCCGGCCCGGGCGACGACGACCGCGTGCACGGCCTCGCCCCACTTCGCGTGCGGCACGCCGATGACGGCGGCCTGCGCGACCGCGGGATGGGTGAGCAGCACGTCCTCCACCTGGCGTGGGAAGACGTTGAACCCGCCGCTGACCACCATGTCCTTCTTGCGGTCGACGAGGTAGAGGAAGCCGTCGTCGTCCAGGCGGCCNATGTCGCCGGTGTGGACCCAGCCGTCGCGCAGCGCCTCGGCGTTGCGGGTGGGGTCGAGGTAGGTCAGCATCTGCCCGAGCTGGCGCGAACAGATCTCCCCGGTCTCGCCGATCGGCAGCGGGCGGTCGGCCTCGTCCTGGATGCTCACCCGCACGTACGGGATCGGGCGTCCGGCCGAGGCCAGCCGGCGCAGGCCGGGCTCGCTGTCGACCCGGTGGTCCTCCTTGCGCAGGCAGGACACGTAGCCGGGCTCGGTACCCGCGTAGGTCTGCACGAAGATCGGGCCGAACACGGCGAGGGCCTCGCGCAGGCGCTCCGGGGCGATCGGCGCCCCGGCGTAGATCATCGTGTGCAGCGAGGAGAGGTCGTAGGACGCCCGGTCGGGATGGTCGAGCAGCAGGTACACGATCGTCGGCACCACGGCCGTGGCGGTGACACGCTCCCGCTGCACCGTGCCCANCAGCAGGTCGACGTCGAGCCCCGGCAGCATCACGTTCGTCCCACCGCGCAGGAACGTCGGCATGACGAAGATCTGGGTGAAGTGGGTGAGCGGGGCGCCGTGCGCGAACACCTCCCCCGGACGGATGTCGCCGATCTCCAGGCCGGCCGTGATGCTGTAGTGCGCCCAGGTCTCATGGGAGGTGACGACGCCCTTCGGCTCGCCGGTGCTGCCGGAGGTGAACAGCACATACGCCTCGTCGTCCTCGCGTGGCACCGTCGCGGGCGGGCCGTCGAGCTGGGCACCGAAGTACGCCGCGTAGTCGAGGCGGCCGAGCCCGGCGGAGTCCACCGCCTCGACGGGACCGCCGCGGCGCACCGAATCAGCCGAACCAGCCGAACCAGCCGAATCGGCCGAATCGGCCAGACCGCCCGGTCCAGCCGGTGACGGTGTGCTCGCGGCGAGCCGGATCAGCCGGGGNCGCTGCGGCACGCCGGCGAGGGCCTCGGCGACGACGTCGTCGAACCGTTCGTGGTAGATCAGCGTGGTCGCCCCGGTCTGGCGCAGCGTGGCCCGATGCCCGGCGGCCGCGGCCCGCGCCGGCATCTGCACGAGCGCTGCCCCGGCCTTCCAGATGCCGTGCTGGGTCGGGATGAACTCCAGCACGTTGGGCAGCAGCAGACCCACCCGGTCCCCGCGGCCGACGCCGAGCGCGGCCAGGCCGTGCGCCACCCGGTTCGCGTGCTCCCGCATCTGCCGGTAGGTGAGCCGCCGCTCGCCGTCGACGAGCGCCGTCGCTCCCGCGTGGTAAAGGCACGCCCGGTCGAAGACCTCGGGCAGGGTGCCCCACATGACCGATCCCCTCCTCGCCGACTCGCTGTCGCCCGGCCGCCGTCTGCCCGGCCGCCTCAGCCACCGGCGCCGTCGGCGGTGGCTGAGGCGGTGGGGGTGCCGACGCCCGGGGCGGCGCCCGAGACCGCGATGGCGCCGGCGTCGGCGACCCAGTAGTGGGGGGTGAGCACCGGCAGGCCAAGCTGCTGGAGCACCGGGGTGTCGTTCCAGTTGGTCAGCTCACGGTCGATGCGGCCGTCCGCGTCGAGCTGATGCCAGGTCTGGCCGCGGGTGGCCAGGGAGCGCCCGCCGGTCGGCACTCCGCGGAAGCCGGCGAGATGTTCGCCCGTCCACCGCCACAGGATCGTCACGGCGCGGGCGCCGGCCCCGCCCGTGGTCTCGATGGCCTCCAGGACGTCGAAGCGGTGGATGCCGAGGCCGTTGGCCGGATCCTGGTTCGCGAAGGGGGCGAGGCGCTCGCGCACCTGCGTGCGGTCGGTGGCCGTGTCCACGACGTGGTCGACCGCCCGGCGGTCGTCGTAGAGGACCGCGTCGGCGTAGAGCGCGACGGCGGCGTCGGTGTCGGCGGTGATCGCCCGCGCCCACCGCTCGGCGTGCTCGGTCGCCTGGCTCATCGGGTTCTCCTCTCGCGCCGGCTGGGCGGCGGCTCGGCGGGCGGCGGATCAGTGAGTGGGGGCGGGGACCGGGGCGGTGATCCCGCCGTGGGCCGACACCGGCAGTCCCAGGGTGTGCAGCGGCGCCACGGCGTCCCAGTAGGTCGACTCGCGCCGGATGCGCCCGTCGGCGTCGTAGACGTGGAAGGTCTGGCCGGCGGTGGCGAAGGGCCGCCCGCTGGTGGGGACCCCGAGAAAGGCGGCGGCTCCGTCGGGTTCCCAGGTCCAGCGGATGAGACCGCTGCGGGCGTCGCCGAGGTACTCGTCGATGCGGAACAGGTTGATGCCGATGCCGTTGTCCCGGTCCGCGTTGGCGTACGGGGCGAAGACCCGATGCAGCTCCGCCTTGTCGGTGATGGACTGGTCGAGAATCAGGTCCTCGAAGAGGAACTCGTCGGCATACAGCGCGCACACCTTCTCCGCGCTCTCGCGGAATGCCTTGAGNCACTGTACGGCGAAACGGTAGGAGGACATCGGACAACGCTCCCTGTCGGCGCTTCCTGCCGGGTCGACGGTTCCCGACGGCGGTCCGAGGGAATCCCGTGGTTCGGTGGCCACCAGGTTAGGTCCGTCGCCGGCGGCACCGCGTCATCCCCCGGGGGTAAAGACCCTGCTCCTTGGGGTGAATGCGACGGGGCCGGCCGGCTCCGCCCGGTGAGAGCGGGTCGGTGCGGTGCCGATGTCACCCCGATGAAGGGCGGAAGTTCTCCCGCAGGGAGATTCCGCCCCGCGCCGGCCGAGCTACGTTTCGCTCGACCGGGACGCATTCAGCGGGGGCGTGTTCACCGGGACACCGTCGACGACGAGGAGTGTGCTGCGGCATGGGAAAGCACCACGTGGAGATGACGCCGGACGAACAGGCCGACGTGCTCGCGACGGCCCGCGCGCTGGCCGAGGAGTTCGCCGCCGCCGGGCCGGCGGCCGACGCCGACAACCGGTTCCCCACCGAACTCGTTCCCCGTTACCGGGACAGCGGCCTGGTCGCCCTCTCGGTGCCGAAGAAGTACGGGGGGCTGGGCGCGGACATCTGGACGACCACCCTGGTGTCGAAGGAGCTCGCCAAGGGCGACCCGGCCATCGCGCTCGCCTTCAACATGCACCAGACGATGATCGGGATCTTCCGCGGACTGCTGGACGAGCCGATGCGCGAACGGGTGTTCGCCGAGGTCGTCGACGAACAGAAGATCGTGTGCGGACCGTTCAGCGAGGATCGGGCCGGCCTGACNGGTCTCGCCGACACGAAGGCGGTTCCCGACGGTTCCGGCGGCTGGCGGGTCACCGGGCGCAAGACCTGGGCCACCCTCTGCCTCGGCGCCGATCTCGTCGCGTTCAACGCGACGATCACCGACCCGTCCGGCGAGCTGCCGACGGAGTTCACCGACCACGCTGCGCGCGAGGCGGTGTTCGTGCTGCCGATCGACAGCCCCGGCATCAGCGTGGTCGAGACCTGGGACACGATGGGCATGCGCGCGACCGGCACCCACACCCTCGTGTTCGACGGTGTCGCCGCCCCGGCGGACGCCTACGGCGGCAACTTCCGCAACGGGTTGTTCGGCGAGTTCGAATGGGCGTCGATGAGCTTCGCCGGGGTCTACTGCGGCCTGGCCGAGAAGGCGTACGCGGCGACTCGGGAGATCCTGCGCAAGAAGTCCCTGGGCGCCACGATGGAGGGCTCCGACGTCACGTTGAAGGGCATCGGCTACATCCAGCACGGGCTCGGCCGGATGCTGGTCGACACGGAGACGGCGGCCCGCGCGCTGGAGACGACGGGGCGCATTCTGCTCGACGGCCGGGACGCCGAGTGGAATCCGCTCGCCCGCACGGGGTTGCTCGACGTCACGAAGGTCGCCACCACGGAGGCAGCGATCCGGGTGACCGACACGGCGCTGCGCCTGGTCGGCGGGTCGGCGTTTCGACGTGGCCACGTCCTGGAGCGCCTGTACCGCGACGCCCGCGGCGGGCCCTTCCACCCGCTCACCACCGACCAGGCGTACGACCTGCTCGGGCGCGCGGAGCTGGGGCTGCTCGACGGCGCCTGACGCGCACGGGGCGTCGCCGGGCTCAGCCGCGCGGGCCGGGCCCGGCGAGCCCGAGCGCCGTCGCGATCGCCTGCGCGCGGTTCACCGCACCGAGCTTGCGCAGGATGTGCTTCACATGCGACTTCACGGTGTCCTCGGTGATGACCAGGGCGGCGGCGATCGCGGCGTTCGCCGCCCCCGCCACCATCAGGTCGAGCACCTGCGACTCCCGGGCCGTGAGGCCGTCGCCCGGGCGGGCGGGCGCCGGCGGGCCCGCGGCGGGGGGCATCGCCCCGAGTGCGGCCCGGGGCGACAGGTCGAGGCCCGCGTCGCAGAATGCGCTCATCGACTCCACCGCCGACGACAGGATCGTCCGGGCCTGATCCCGGCCGGCCCGCAACCGCTCGGCGAGCACGGCCCGCTCGTAGAGGTGGCTGAACCCGTCGGCGAAGGCCCACAGGACATCACGGTCGAAGGCGTCGACCCGCCGGCCGGCGGGATGATGGTCGGCGTGCAGGAACCCGACGACGGATGTGCCCTGCAGCAGCGGGGCGACGACGTAGGACGCGGACCGGCCCGACTCCACGATGATCGGCCGGTGGACGACCGCGCGCGCCGTGTCGAGGACGGCGACGGGCTGGCCGTCGGTCAGCAGCCCGGCCTCCGGGGTGCGTCCGCGCAGCGGGATCGGTCGGTCCACCCAGCCGGCGAACCACGACTCGAACTCGTCACCGTTGCTGAAGTACGCCATCCACGGCCACCAGGCGTCGTCCTCGACCCGGGACACCACCGCCCGGCCGAATCCGCAGCGCCGGACCAGCTCCCCGCACGCCTCGTCCAGCAGCGGCGTCGAGCCGGGCAGCGAGCGCAACCGCGCCAACCCCGCCGAGACGGCGCCGAGCCGGTGGTGGCGCGCGTCCCGCTCGAACTGCCCGAGGTCGAAGGCGAGCTCGTGCAGCTCGAGGACGAGCAGGCACAACCGCAGGCCGCCCTCCGCGGGCATGCCGCTGCCGGCGGCCCCCGCGGACGATCCGTGCACGGGGGCGTCGGCGATGGCTTCGGCGGTGGGGTCGCCCAGGTCGCGTAACCGCGCCAGGCAGTGCTCGGCCAGGTCGACGGCGTCCTCGACCGCCGGCACCGCGGGGGTGGCCGGGACGGCCGCCGCGGCGGGCGGCTCGACGTCGAGGGCCTCATGCACCCGCCCGGACACCGCGGCGAAGCGGGCGGCGAGCTCCCGCCCACGCCGCCGGCGCTCACGATCGGCGGCGCCCGCGGCGAAGACGAGCTGCCGGCGGACGCCGGCGGACGCGCTCACAGCGCCCGCTGCGCGATGCGGGCCAGATGCAGGTAACGGGCGACCGCCTCGGAGCGGTTCGTCGCCCGCAGCTTGCGCAGGATGTGCTTGACGTGGGACTTCACGGTGGTCTCGGAGACGGTGAGCGCGGCGGCGATCTGGGCGTTGGTCGCTCCGCCGGCAAGAATGCGCAGCACCTCCCGCTCGCGCGGGGTAAGCCCGGCGGGTCCGGCCGCGGCGTCCACCGCGTCCAGCCGCGCCGGTGCGACGCCGGCCGCCGCGGCAACGCCGGCCAGGTCGGCACCGCCAGGGACGGCGCCGGCCGAGACGGCGCCCGCCCGGACGGCGCCGAGCCCGTGGGACGGCGCCGGCAGCGTCGGCGGCGTCGCGGGCGCGGGCGCGCGGCCCAGGCGCACCGGCGCGGAGCCGAGCCCCGCGGTCGTCGCGCGGACGGCGCGCAGGGCCTGCGCGATCCGATCCTGCTGCAGGTACGCGCGCTCCATCAGAGTGATCCGTTCAAGGAGCAGGCCGAGGCCGTCGGCGAAGACCTGCACGTGGTCGCGGTCGGCGGGGCGCAGCGGCCGGCCCGAGTGCTGGACGTCGGCGTGCAGCAGGCCGAGGACGGCACCGCCCGCGACGATCGGCGCGGCAACGTACTCCTCGTCGCTCCCGGCGAGCTCGACGGGCAGCCGCAGGATCCGGCTACACGGCGAGCGGGCATGGTGCACGAGCACAGCCGACCGCCGGCGAACGAGCTCGGCCTCCGGCATCGCGGCCGTCAGGGTCACCTCCGCGTCCCGCAGAAACTCGCCCGGCACCGCGCCGCCGCTGGGCGCCGCCACGTGCAGCGCGATCGGCAGCCAGCTCGACCCGCGCACGCCGGAGATCAACGCGCGGTCGAACCCGGCAGCCGCGCACAGCGCCGACGGCGCGGCCCCGGTCACCCGCGCGGCACTCGGCTCGCGGCGCAGCGCGGCGAGGCTCTCGTCGATGCGCCGCCGGACCGCGACCGGGTGCGCCGCCATCTGCGCTCCCAGCGCCGACTGGGCCGGACCGAGCTCGGCCAGCAGCTCGCCGACCCGCCGAAAACGGCCTGCGGCGAGTTCCGCACGCAGTTCGGCGTCGGCGCCCGCAACGGCCAGGCGATCGAGCCGGGCCGTCAGCGCCGGCGACGCGCCGCCTGCTGCGGCGGAGCGCAGCGCGCAGACCAGATCCCCGCGCCGCCGCCGGATCTCCTGCTGCATGGACACGAGCGAGGGAGCGGGCGATGTCAAAGCGGTGTACCTCCCCGGTCCGCGAGACCCGCCGGCCGCCTCTGCGCCGCTTCCTCGACGTCGCCGAACAACCCCGCCGAAAGGTCGGTCGGAAAGCGTGGACGCAAGCCGTCGGATTTACCGGCAAAAGACTAGGTGACGCAGCTCACGCCGTCAAGGCGAATGGCGTCCACGGCAAATGCCGAGGTACCGCCGTGATTTCGCCGGACTCCTGAGGAAGGGACCGCGTCGGCACGCCGAGATGAGCGGCTCGGCCGGTCGGCGAAACGGTCGGCCCGGGCTCGCCGCCGGGCGGCTCCGCATTGCGGCCGGCTGGTGAATACGCTCGGATACACACAGCCCGTGCTCGGTCCCGCCGGGCCGTCGGCCGGACGATGGACGCCGAATTCCGAATACCGAGTGCCGAGGAAGGACGACGGGGCGCCGCTGCTCCGGCCGTCAGGTTCCCGCGGCGCGGGTCGCGGCCAGGCTCGCCCGCAGGGACGCCACGGCGGCGGCGGTGTCGGGATGGCCCATCAGCAGCGCCTGACCGCGGGCCTCCGTCTCCAGCGCCGACCACAGCGACGGGGCGTCCGTGCTGGCCGCGAGCGCTCGTTTGGACAACTGCACACCCAGCGGCGGGTGGGCGGCGATCTGTCCGGCGAGGTCGAGCGTCTCCGCCAGCAGGCGGTCGGCGGGCACGGCCCGGTTGGCGAGCCCGATGCGAACGGCCTCCTCGGCGCCGACGGGCCGCGCCGTGTACATCAGCTCGGCGGCGAGGCCGCGCCCGACGATGCGCGGCAGCAGCCAGGAGGCTCCCAGGTCCCCGCCCGACATGCCGATGCGCACGAAGGCGACCTGGAAGTACGCATCGAGGGCCACGGTCCGGATGTCGGCGACCAGGGCGAGGCTCACGCCACCGCCGATCGCCGGACCGCCGACCGCCGCGAGCAGCGGCTGCGGCAGCGTGTGCAACGCCAGCAGCATCCGGTTGGCCAGGTCCTGCAGCGCCAGCCCGCCGGTGGCGCCGAGCGCCGGGAACTCGGCGGCGCCGTCGAGGTCGTACCCGGAGCAGAAGCCCCGGCCGGTGCCGGTGAGCACGACCGCCCGCACCGAGCTGTCCTCGGCGAGCCGCTCGGCGACGGTACGCAGCTCGCCGAGCATCCGCCGGTCCAGCGCGTTGAGCCGCTCGGGACGGTGCAGCCGCACCAGCGCGACCCCGGGTCGCGGCCGGTCCACCCGCACGGTCGACAACTGCGCCAGGTCGGGATGCGGTCCACCGCTCCGGTGCTCCCCGGACGCCGACCCGTCGACCGCCGCCTCGACCGCCGCCGCCTCGACGGCCGCCGCCTCGACCGCCGCCTGCCTGCTCACCGCCGCACCGATGGCCGCCTCCTCGCTCACCGTCTCCTCGGTCACCGCTTCCCCCATCATCGGTAGCTCGACCACCGCTCGTCGAGGATGCCCGGTAGCCCCCGGGTCCCGCATCACCCCCGCGGACCCTGTCCACCCTCCCTTTGGGGGATCAACCCGCCGTCCGGGGATCAACCCGCCGTCCGGGGGATCCACCCGCGACGGTCGCCTCCGATGGCGGCCGGGTCAGCTCGGACGATCCGCGAGGAGGTCGGGGAGCACCATCGTNCCCGGCGCCCGCCGGCCGCCGGGGCCGGGCCGGGGTTGCACGGCGTCAGCGGTGACGGGCTCGCCGCAGGCGGAACAGTGCACCGTGGGAACGAACTCCTGGCCGCACCGGTCGTGCTCGAACCGGATCGGCGGCCCACCCTCGGGCGTCGCCCAGCGGTCCCCCCAAGCGGTCATCGCGAGGAGCACCGGGACGAGGTCGCGACCGGCGTCGGTCAGCTCGTACTCGAACCGCGGCGGGCGATCGGCATACCGCACCCGCCGGACCACTCCGCCGGCGACCAGCTCGGCCAGCCGGGAGGTCAGCAGGTTACGGGAGATCCCCAGATCCGTGACCAGCTCGTCGAAGCGACGAATACCCAGGTAGAGGTCGCGCAGCACCAACGGGGACCACCAGTCGCCCACCACCTCCAGGGTCCGGGCGAGGGAACACTGCATGGTCGCGAAACTCGTCTGGCGCATGGCCCGAGCCTAACGGGTTGCACTATTGAACTTACTGCGGCTAGCGTGCATCTCGCCGCGGNCGGCGCCAGCGCCGGGCCCCGCGGGTCCAGCGAAAGCAGGAGGGCCGATGTACCACCGCATCGTGGCGGGCAGGGTGCGCGCCGCCTTCGCCGCCATCAACGCCGGCGACTGGGAGTCGATGATCGCTGGGATGGCGCCGACGTTCACCTACCGCTTCTACGGGGACCACGCGCTGTCCGGCGAGCGCCACACCTCGGCCGCGCTGCGGCTGTGGTGGCAACGCACCGAGCGGCTGCTGCCCGGCACGGTCTTCCGGGTCGACGACGTGCTCGTCGCCGGCTGGCCGTGGTCGACCCGCGTCGCCACCCGCGTCACGGTCGACGCCGGCCTGCCGGACGGCTCCCGCTACGACAACGTCGTCATGCAGTTCATGCGGATGCGCTGGGGAAAGATCACCGAGGTGCGGACCCTGGAGGACACCGCGGTCCTGGCCCGCGCCCTCGACCGGCTGGCCGCCGCCGGCCTCGCCGAAGCACACGCGGCCCCGATCACCGACGCGTCGACCACCTACCCGTCGACCACCTACCCGTCGACCACCGACGCGTCGACCACCGACCCGGCCACCGCCACGCCGACGGGGCGGGGGCGGCGGACTCGGTAGCGTCTCGGCCCATGGCGCGCATCCGGACCGTGCTCATCGACATCGACGGCGTGCTGACGGTGTCCTGGCAGGCACTGCCCGGCGCGCCCCAGGCGCTGGAGCGGCTGCGGGCGGCGGGGCTCGGCGTTGCGTTCGTCACCAACACCACCTCCCGGGACCGGGCGTCGATCGCGGCGGCGCTCGTGGCCGCGGGCTTCACGGTCGATCCCGGCGAGGTGTTCACCGCACCCGCGATGGCCGCGTCCTACCTGCGCCAGCACCACCCGGCCGCCCGCTGCCACGTGCTCAACAGCGGCGACATCCGCGCCGATCTCGACGGGGTGGCGTTCAGCGCGCCCGGCGAACGGCCGGACGTCATCGTGCTGGGCGGCGCCGGGCCGGAGTTCAGCTACGAGGCGGTCAACCAGGTCTTCGCCTGGGCGACGGACGGCGTGCCCCTCGTCGCGCTGCACCGCAACCTGTTCTGGCGCACCGACGGCGGCCTCCAGCTCGACACCGGCGCCTACCTGCACGGTCTGGAGCAGGCGCTCGACCGGCCGGCGGTCGTCGTCGGCAAGCCGGCGGCGGAGTTCTTCGCCACCGCGCTGCGGGCGCTCGGTTCGCGGGCCGAGGCGGCGGTGATGATCGGTGACGACGTCGAGCACGACGTGCTCGCCGCCGCCCGCCACGGCCTGACCGGGGTGCTGGTCCGCACCGGCAAGTTCCGGCCCGACTCCCTCGCGGCGGCATCCGGGCGTCCCGACCACGTCATCGACTCCTTCGCCGACCTCCCCGCGCTGCTCGACGGCCTCGACTGAGACCGGCCCGCGCAGTTCGTCGGCCGTACCGCCTCGACCGCCTCGACCGCGGGGATTCGCCGATGACGGCCCGGGCCGTCCCTGTAAGATGGGATGAATGCCTGAAATTCATGCGTGGACACCACGGACCGGCAACAGCGCGCGGACGCCCTCGGGCGGCGCGGCTCAGCACCGGGCGAGACACCCGTCCATGCGGCCGGCGGCAGGGGCGCCGTCACCGTCGGCCCAGCCTGGGGAGAGTTCTCCCGGGCCGATCGGCGGCGCCGTTCCCGGTGCGCCCCGCGTCGTCTGACGCCGTGGCCCCGATGACCGGGCGCTCGCCGTCCGACTCGTTGTCCCTCGACTCGACGCCCATCGGCTCGACGCCCATCGGCTCGACGCCCATCGGCTCGACGCCCATCGGCTCGACGCCCATCGATGCGATGTCCATTGATGCGACGTCCGTCCACTCGACGTCCGTCCACTCGACGTCCGTCGACCCCGCCCCGCTGCGGCCCGCCCAGCCCGTGGTGCCCGTGCAGCGACCACCCGAGGTGCTGTTCGTGTGCGCNCACAACGCGGGGCGCTCGCAGATGGGCGCCGCGCTGCTCGACCAGCACGGCCGTGGTCGGGTTCAGGCCCGCTCCGCCGGCCCCGCGCCCGCGGCGACCCTGCATCTACCTGTGGTCGCGGCCATGGCCGAGGTCGGCATCGACCTGTCCGGCGCCTGCCCGACCCGGCTCACCGACGACGCCGTGCGCGCCGCGTCGGTCGTCATCACCATGGGCTGCGGCGACACCGTCCCGATCTATCCACACACCCGGTACCTGGCCTGGGAACTCGACGACCCGGCCGAGAAGCCGCTCGAGGACGTCCGGCCGATCCGGGACGAGATCGACTCCCGGGTGCGCTCCCTGCTCTACAGCCTCGGAGTCGCCGCCCGGGTCGGCCTGCTGCGCGACCGGCCCGACCCCGACCGGCTCGACTCCCCTGACCTCGATCGCGCCGACGTCGTCCGGCTGGACCTTTACCAGCGGGACCGTGACCAGTGGGACGATGACCAGTGGGACCACGACCAGTGGTACCGCAGCCAGCCGGGTCGGGGCGAGCACCAGCCACCCGGCAGCCAGACCGGCCCTCGCCGCCTGCCCGCCGCCCCGCCCCGGCCGCGCCCGCTGCGGACAGCCTCGGCCGGCCAGCCGACGCCGCCCGGTCCCGACCGCGCGGCGTCGGGGGTCAGCCGGCCGACGCCGCGACGACGCGGGCCAGGTTCTCCAACGACTTCTCCAGGGACGCCACCGGGACGACCGGCCAGGTGATCCGGGCCTTCCACCGCTCGGGCGAGCCGCTCCAGTCGCAGTAGGACGTCACGTCGGTGGTGGTCGCGTCGACGGGGTCGAGCAGGTAACCGTAGACGTGACCGACGTTCGGCATGCCGACCCCCGCGACCCCCCATTCGAGGTGCGCGTCCCGGCTGAACCTGGTGACCGTGTTGATCACCTTGTAGCGGCCGAGGGGGACGTCGCCGAGCGGCTCGCGGTCCATGTCCATCTCGAAGGAGTCACCGACTCGCTCGAGGCGCTTCGCGTCGACCGGGGCGACGAGCATCCCGGAGCCGTCGATGCGCACATGGCCGTGCGGGTCCGTGATGAGCGCGAAGATCTCGCTCGCGGCGGCCGGGACCCGCCGCTGGACGGACACACGCTCGGAGTCGGACATCGGCATCCTCCACGGATCACCCGGGCCAGCGACTGCTCGCTGCTGGTGACGCTGGTCCAGCGCCGTTCCCTGTCTATGCCGCCACGACGCCCGGGGACAAGCGATTGCCGGCGCCTCGGCTCCGGCCGTTCGGCCCGCNCCACCGCCACCCGACCGACCGCTACTCGGCGGCGATCCGCCCGACGTGGGCGACGGTGCAGGTCAGCGTGGTGTCGCTGGGGACGTCCGCGCCCACCGGCCGGATGGTGAACGTCTTGCGGGCACCCGAGTCCACCCTGAACAGGGACGCCAACCCGCTTTCGATCTTGCTGTCGTTGGNCTTGACGTCGACCTGGATGACGTAGTTCGACCGCTTGGACGAGCCGTTGAGCACCTCGCCCGTCACCACCGCCCGGTGGTTGTCGGGGTCGCGCACGCAGTCGGTGATCCGCACGTCCGCCGCCGCGCGGGACCCGTCGGAGGAGCACCCCGCCNCCGCCCCCAACCCGACGGCGAGCCCGAGCGCGAGCCCACTGGCCAGCACCCGTCCGCGCGCCCGGGCGGGCCGGACGGGGCGGGGGGACGGGCCGTCCTCCGACCACGGAACGCCGCATATCTGTGAAGACGACACCGGCTAAGCCTACGGCCCCTCTCCGCGGCGAACGGGCCGCGGCAGGTTCCCCACCTGTCGCCTCCCGGACTGTCCGAGCGGCCGACGAAGCGGTCCGGTCGTCAGCGCCCGCCGCACCGACGACGACGGTGCCGACACCACCGGAACAAGGTCGTCAACCTACCGGCTGGCCGTCCTCGGAATCCGTCTGCTGAGCGCTGGCCTCCTGCGCAACAAGATCATGTACTGACATGTGGAATTCCTCCCCGCCCTGCTTTTCTTCGAATGTAGGTGATCGTACCCGAGGTATCCGCCGGAGATCTCAGGGCCACCGAAACACGCGACAGCGGAACCACCCAGTCCCACCTGCTCGGCGGTCCCGGATCCTGGATCACGGCACACTGCCCGACAAAGCCGGTGACCAGCACCATGTGCCCCTCGAAACCGTCGCGTTCACGCTCGGCCAGCACCGCCGCGTCCAGACTCAGCAGCGGAAGCCACCGTGCATCGATGCGGTCCGTCAGACGCCTCGGGTCGGGGATTCCGGGCACAAAGGTGACATTACCGCTCGCGAGACATCGAGCGATCGCAGCGCCCTCGCGCGAGAAGTCGCTGATGTCGAGGAAATACTCCAACGTCTCGTCGTCCAGCCCGGAGCGCCGCAGCTCCGTCTCCGCGTCCCGCATCAGCGCGACTGCATCGAGTGCATCCTCGTGTCGAACCTCATAGCCGTTCTCCCCGAGCCACGCGAGCATCGAGTACGGCCAGGTCTCCACTCCCTCCCGGAATCCGGTGATCTCATCTGCCTGGTCGAGGGTCATCTGCTCGGCATGACCGAGAGTCTCCAGAGTCATGATCAGACTCGCCTGCGCGCAGTGCAACGCGTCGGGCGAGTTCGGGACATGGCGACGAATCGCGAAGGGGCTATCCATCAGTACTCCTGCCTAGCCAGGTCGCCAGGATCCAGGACGTGAGGTCACAATCGAACTGGTTCTCGAGATACCGCCACGATCCGGTCGGATTGATATCGGTCAGCCAGCTCCTTCCACTTCCGTCCATCACCATGTCGAAGCAGCAGTAATGGACCNGAAGACTTCGGGTGATCTCTCGCAGGGCCGGCGCGAAATCCTGTTCGTCGGTTGTGACGGTGGCCCCCTGGGACGCTCCGGGAAGCCGGGAGTCCGCCGATCCAGGCGCCACCTGAAGTCGAACCGTCAGAACGGCGTTGTGGACGCAGTAACACCGGTACTCAATCGAATGCGGAAGAAAACGCTGGAAAATAGTGGGAGTGTCGAGCGGCCCGACCTGACGAATCTTCGCCAACGCCGCATCGGTCAGCAGGGTGGTGTTGAAATACCGGCCCGGCGAGACCTCCTGCCAGGCATTGATCGGTTTCACCACGATTCGATCGCCGAGCAACGCGACGTCGGCGTCGAGCAGCTCGTTGGTGATGACGGTCGGCGGTATCGCGAGTTCTGGACAGGCGCGCGCGGCGCACTGCAGGAGAGCGATCTTGCGATCCTGAAGAAGGTCGGCATCGGGATGAATCAGCCACGCGGCCGGACTGTGCGCCGCCGATCGGACGAGCACCGATCGGAGCAGGGCGTTCCACTCACGCTCCCCGAACTCGTCGCCGTCGGTGTCGACCATGNTCGGTCGGTTGACCGCCATGGGCAGGCAGAGCACGTGCCGGTAGTCGGCGAGCGGGTAGCGGCGGCCGTCGAGCCCCAGCTCCATCGAGGCGAGATCTCCGTGAATCCGGTATCGCTGGCGGGCGAGTCCGAGCCACAGCACCTCGCAGGTCCGGCCGGCCGCGCCCANCACCGCGNCACATCGCGCCACATGCTGGTCGTCATGCCGGCCGATGACCAGCACCTCCGCGGTCATCCCGCGCGTTCCTGCCAGGTGAGTTCAACGGCGTTGCCCGGACTGACCCAGGAGCCGACCTCCAACTCGATCACGCCGAGGTCGTCATGCCGCCCGACCGTCATCCGCCGGCCAAGGCGCNGCTTGAGTTCGAACGCCAGCCGCTCGACGTCGGGGAAGGCGGAGTAGTCGAACTGCGCCCTACGCAGGAACAGCGGCCGAGCGGCGCTCCAGTAGCAGTAGCGTGTCGCCCGGGTGATCTCCTGGTCGGAGATGATGCGCCAGCGGGTCGGGCTGGCGTCGGTATTCTCGGCACTGGCGTAGATCCGCAGGTCGTCGGCCACGTCCCCCGTCGTCTCCATGCGCTCGCGCACTTTCTCGGCTTCCACCTCACGCGATCAGTTCGCGGTTCGCGTGATGCCCGCGCAGTGTGATCGTCAGGTCGTAGTCCAGCCAGGGCTGTGTGCCCGGCAGTGACGTCTTGCCGAGAAAGAGGCGCAGTGCCGTCTCAACCGCAGGACAGATCACTTCTCGCTCCAACTGTTCCATCCGGCGGGGGCTGTAGGCGAGACCCGGCGCACCGGACCGATGCCTGGGCATCGCCTCTGCCATGAGCCCCAGAATGCGCTGCCGGGTGGTCCGGGCCGGGTCCGCAACCGAGGCACCAATCATGATCTTGACGACGGGCAGCAGATTCGGCGGATCGAGACTCGCCGTCGCNGCGTCAACCAGGAGCTGACGCACCAGTCGAGGCGCATCAGCCGGCTGGCAGCCGGCCAGCGGCGGCCAGTTGGTCTTCAGCCAGCCGACGAAGTGGGGTGCGTCATTCAGNGACGCCGCCAGGCACCTTCCCCGCAGCACGGCGAGCAACTCCTCGTTCACAACCTCCCCCGAAAGAACTGCGAAACCACCACGCAGGAAGATGCGCCGTCAGATGGTCGCCACTTTCCCGCACGGCCGCGCACCATACCGGTATGCGACTTACTCTTCCCGACGAGGCCGCCCGACGCGCCCGTTCACGACCGATACTCGTCTTTCTGGTCGCCGTGCCGACGGGCGGCCCGAGCTCCGGTTCATCGTTCTACCTCCTGTTCGNGTTGCAGCTGCTGACGGTCCTCGCCGAGGTCTGGCACGGCTGCCGGTGCCACCGGTCGGCGAACGGCGACCTGGCCTCCCGTCGTTCCGGNGACACCCAGCGCCCGCCCGCAGCCTGACGCCCGGTCGGCGGATCGCCGCGGAGGTCGATTCCTGNCGGCCTTGCCCCGCGCACGACTGGACAGCAAAGGGCGCCCCGGCTGCCGGCCGCGCCCGTCATTGCCGTGGATGCACTCCGAACGGGACCTGCCGACGCACCCGCGCGCACCATCGCCGCCCCCGGCAGTGGAATTATCGTCGCGCTTAGACTAACCAGTCGGCACGCCCGGTGTCACGCGTTTCCGGCGCGCGTTCGCGACCCGACCCACAGGGAACACCCGTGACCTGCCGGAACGCAACACCCGCCGGTGAACCGACCGGGGAATGCGAAGCGCCCCGACAGACCTTCAATTCGATGGGCGTGCTTGCCGATTGTAAAGAATGAGACGAGAAGCAAACCGTCGCCGGTGGTGATTTACTGTGATACAGCGCCGAGGCCGGTCNGCCGGGTCAGGAAGTGGTCAGCGGGACGATGGCGGCGCCGAGCTCGACCGTGCCGCCGCGCACGACGTCCGCCCGCAGGCCGCCTCGCTCGGCGAGGGCCCGCCACAGCCCCGGGCGGTCGAGCAGACGTTCCAGGTAGCCGCACGGCGGGCACGGCCGCGCGCCGTACAGCACCACGTCCCCCACGCGGAACGCCCGACCGATCAGATCCGGCAGGTCGATCCCCTCGGTGACCAGGTTGCGGCGCGTCTCGTGTTCGGCGAGCGTGACCCGGCCCTCGTCGACCAGGGCACGGACCGCCTCCCGGGCGATCAGCGTCACCGCCCGCCCGGAGCCGCTCCACGCGGAGTAGGTCCCGGCGCCCGCCGCGTACNGGTCCCCGGCCAGGCCGCGGCCCTCGATCACCCGTGCCCGGGAGCGGGCCCGCATCGCCGCGCCGCGGCCGGCCGCGGTGTAGATGCCGACCAGGCGACCGCCGCGGTCCATGCTGGCGACGCTACCCCACCGGATATCCTCGCGGCCGCCCCTCGCGGCGGCCACCACCATCACCACCACCGGCCACTGCCACTGCTACTGCCACTGCCACTGCCACTGCCACTGCCACCACAACTACCACCGCAACTGCTGCCGCCTCGGGCCGCTGCTTCAGCCCCCATCTCTGCCACCACAACCGCCGCAGGTGGGAAGGGTCGCGGCTGTGACGGGGCTGGGAAATACTCCTCGAATGAGTGAGATCCTGATTGCCGAGACGCTCGGCACCACGCGCCTGATCACCATNAACCGGCCCCAGGCCCGCAACGCGCTCGGCGGCGGGCTCGTCACCGCGCTGTATTCGGCGTTAGTCGCCGCGGACGAGGACCCGGACGTGCATGTGGTCGTCCTCACCGGCGCCGACCCGGCGTTCTGCGCCGGCGTCGACCTCAAGGAGGCCGCGCGGGACGGCAAGAAGTACTTCGACCAGTTCGAGGGCACCAACTGCGTCGGTCAGGTCGCGCGGATGCGGACCCCGGTCATCGGTGCCGTCAACGGGCCGGCGTTCACCGGCGGACTGGAGATCGCACTGGGCTGCGACTTCCTCATCGCCTCCGAGCGTGCCGTGTTCGCCGACACGCACGCGCGCGTCGGGGTGTTGCCCGGCGGCGGGCTGACCGCGCACCTGCCGCTGTTCGTCGGCGTCGGCAACGCCCGGCGGATGTCGATGACGGGCGCGCTCGTCGAC
Organism: Frankia sp. AvcI1; assembly: GCF_001420875.1. NCBI lineage: Bacteria > Bacillati > Actinomycetota > Actinomycetes > Frankiales > Frankiaceae > Frankia > Frankia sp. AvcI1. Next base: position 71,553 of record NZ_LJFZ01000028.1, read on the forward strand.
GCCGCCGAGGCGCTGCGCATCGGGCTGGTCACCGAGGTCGTGCCGCACGCGGAGCTGCGCGAGCGGGCGCTGGCGGTGGCAGCGTCCGTGGGCGAGGTCGACCCGCGGATGACGCGCGGGCTGAAGAAGGTCTACGGCGACGGCATCGCCACCTACACCGGCCCGGCGAGCGCCGCCGAGGCACGCGGCGCGATCGAGACGCCACCGGCGTTCGCCGAGATCGAGCAGCGCCGGGTCGAGGTGATGGCCGGCAACCGGGCGCGTCTGGGCGCCGACCGCGGCTGAGGCGACGCCGGCCGGCCGCAGCGCAGCGGCGCAGGCGACGCCGGCCGGCCACGGCCCTGGGGCGCAGGCGACGCCGGTCGGCCGGCCGCGCGGCGCCGGGCGCCCGTCAGCCGACGTAGCGCTCGCGCAGCCGGACGCGCTGCAGCTTGCCGGTGGGCAGCCGCGGCAGTTCCTCGACGAACTCGATCGTGCGCGGCACCTTGAAACCGGCGAGCCGCTCGCGGCCGAACGCCTGCAGCACGGCCGCGAGCTCCGCCCCGACGACCGCCTCGGCAGTCGGTTGGACCACGGCGAGCAGCCGCTGCCCCATCTCCGCGTCCGGCACGCCGATCACCGCGACGTCGGCGACGGCGGGGTGCAGGATCAGCACGTTCTCGATCTCCTGCGGATAGATGTTGACCCCGCCGGAGATGACCAGGTCGGTGCGGCGATCGGCCAGGTAGAGATAGCCGTCGGCGTCGAGATGGCCGAGGTCGCCGAGGGTCAGCCAGCCACGGTCGTTGTAGGCGGCGGCGGTCTTCTCCGGGTCGTTGTGGTACTCCATCCGGGTCGGGCTCTCGAAGAAGACCCGCCCGATCTCGCCCACGGGCAGCTGCGCGCCGTCGTCGTCGACGATGTGCACGACGCCGACGACGGCCCGCCCCACCGAACCGCGGTGGGTGAGCCACTCCTGCGAGGTGATCGCGCACATGCCGCCGCCCTCGCTGCCGGCGTAGTACTCGAAGACGATCGGCCCGAGCCAGTCGATCACCCGCTGCTTGACCTCCGGCGGGCAGGGGGCCGCGGCGTGCACAACCAGGCGCAGGCTGGCCAGGTCGAAGGCGGTGCGCTGCGCGGCGGGCAGCTTGAGCAGGCGGACGAACATCGTCGGCACGACCTGGACGTGGGTGACCCGGTAGCGCTCGATGGCCCGCAAGGCCTCGACGGGGTCGAAGCGCTCCATGAGGACGACCGTGCCGCCCAGGCGCTGGGTCGCGGTGCTCCAGCCCGTCGGCGCCGCATGGTAGAGCGGCGCCGGGCACAGGTAGACGCTGTCCGGGCCGAAGCCGAACGAGCCGACCATCGCGCGGTCGATGGCCAGGCCGGTGCCGAACGGGTCGAGCGGCAACGCCGGCTCGATGCCCTTGGGGCGGCCCGTCGTGCCCGACGAGTAGAACATGTAGATGCCCTCGACCTGGCCGGCGGGCTCGGCGTCCGGCTGGCCGGCGAGGGTGGCGCGGTGGTCGAGGATGCCCTCGGCGAGCTCGGCCGGGCCGGCGTCGATCATGACGATGTGCTCCAGCCGCGTGGCCGACTCCCGGACGCGCTTGACGATCGGGGCCAGCTCGGCGGAGGTGAACAGCACCCGCGCCCCGCAGTCGTCGACGATGTGGGCGGTCTCCTCGGCGGTGAGGTGCCAGTTGACCGGCGTCCAGTACAGGCCGCTGCGCTGCGCGCCCCAGGCGACCTCGAAGTACTCGGGCCGGTTCGGTAGCAGGATCGCCACGTGATCGCCGGGACGCAGACCATAGCCGGCGAGCAGGTGCGCGACCTGCCGGCTGCGGCTTTCCAGCTCGCCGAAGGTGAGCTGCGCGCTGCCGTCGGCCATCACGACGGCCAGCCGGTCCGCCGGATGCCGGGACGGCTCGCCGAGCATCGCCNCAGCCTCTGGCATGTGACCCTCCCTGTCGACCGTCCCGCTGGCACGGACCGCAATGCGCCCTTTACGTAGTAAACGATGTTAGGGCGGTCACATGCCAAGTCAAGCGGGTCTGCTCACCCGACATATCCGGAGGTAGGAGCACCACAGGCCCGCGGCACAGGCAGCACCGAGACGGCCGAGGACTCGGCGGGCCGTCCCCCGGCGGGCGGGTCGACGCCGGGCCGGGCACCGCCGGGCCGGGCACCGCCGAGCGGTGCGTCGGCGGGCGGTGCGTCGGCGGGAGCGGCACGCAGCCAGCGGGTGATCTCACCGGGCGGCAGCGGCGGCGCGAACAGGTAGCCCTGGGCACTGTCGCATTCGACCTGCCCCAGCCCCTCGGCCTGGGCGGCGGTCTCGACGCCCTCGGCCGTCACCGTCAGGCGCAGCGAGTGGGNGAGCTCGACGAGCATCCNCACGATCTTCTCGCCGTCGGGGTCGTGCCCGCGCGCGGAGGCGAAGCCGTCGACGAACGGCCCGGCAAGCTTGAGCGTGTGCACCGGCAGCCGGCGCAGGTAGGCGAGGTTGGAGTAGCCGGTGCCGAAGTCGTCGATGGCGATGCGCACGCCCATCGCCGCGAGACCGTCCAGGGCCCGCGCAGGCTCGCCGGCCGTGCCCATCAACGCGCTCTCGGTGAGTTCGAGCTGGAGCAGTTCGGGCGGCAGCCCGGTCTCGTCGAGGATTCGCCCGACCTGGTCGACCAGGTCGGTCTCGTGGGTCTGGCGAGCGGTGAGGTTCACGCTGACAAAGGGCGCGCCCGCGCCGTCCGGACGCAGCTCACGCCAGCGGGCCGCCTGCCGGCAGGCCAGCTCCAGCACCCGACGGCCCAGCGGGACGATCTGGCCCGTCTCCTCGGCCAGGCCGATGAACGCCTCCGGACCGAGCAGCCCGAACCGGGGATGCCGCCAGCGGACCAGCGCCTCCACCCCGATCATCACCCCGCCAGCCCAGCCGGACCCGCCGGACCCGCCGGCCACCCCAGCCCCGCCGGCCACTCCAGCCCAGCCGGCCCGAACGCGGCCAGACTGTTCGCCGAGGGTGACGATCGGCTGGTAGACGACGATGAACTGGTCCCGCTCCACGGCGCCGGGCAGCATCGTCGACAGGGTGTGCCGGGTCACCTGGCGCGCGTTGCGCTCCGCGTCGAAGACGGCCCACCGCCCCCGCCCGGCGTCCTTCGCCTGGTACAGGGTGATGTCCGCGGCGCGCAGCAGATCGGCGAGGTCGCCGTCGGCCGCGGGTCGCTCGACCAGGCCCATGCTCGCGCCGATCGACAACGACTGGTCGCCGACCCGGACGGGCTCCGCCAGCGCCGCGAGCACGGCGCGGGCGGTGGCGGTGACGTCGTCGATGCCGGCCGTGTCGGCGAGGAGGACGACGAACTCGTCCCCACCCATCCGGACGAGCAGCTGGCCCGGGGGCAGCGCCGCGGTGAGCCGCCCGGCGACCGCGACGAGCAGCCGGTCGCCGGCGTCGTGCCCGAGGCTGTCGTTGACCGCCTTGAACCCGTCGAGGTCGATGAAGCACAGCCCGAGGCGTCGGTCCGGCTCGGCGGCCATCAACTCGGTGACCCGTTCGGCGAGCACCGTCCGGTTGGGCAACCCGGTCAGCGGGTCGTGCCGGGCCTGCCGGTGTAAGCGGCCCTGTAACCGGTGACGTTCGGTGACGTCCACAATCATCGAGAGCTGGATCTCGCCACGTCCGTCGGCCTGGCGCAGGCAGGTGGTGGTCAGCTCGGCCCGCACCGTGGCGCCGACGGGCCCGGCGAAGCGCAGCTCCGTGCGCAGGTGCGCCGGTCCGGCGAGCCGCTGGGCAGCGTGGGCGTCGCGCAGACCGGCGGCGTCGTCGGGATGCGCGAACTCGTGCAGCGCCCGACCGTGCACCCGGTGCGGGGCGACGGCGAGCATCTGCAGGAAGGCGTCGTTGGNGTCGACGATCCGCCCGGCGGCGTCGGCGAGCACGATCCCGATCGCGGCCCCGTTGAAGATCATCTGGAACCGGGCGTCGGTGGCCAGGTGGGCGGCGCGGTGGATCGAGTCCTGGCCGGCGAGGATTCGCTCGCGCAGGGCGCGGGTGTATCCGTGCGCCAGGGCTCCCTGCAGGGCGGCGACGCGGCCGGTGAGCTCGCCATCCGCGTCGAGGCCCAGCTCGGGAAGCAGCCGGGCGCCGCAGACGCGGATCGTGGCGGCCAGCGCGTCCGCGGCGCNGAAGGTGTAGTCCGCGATGGCGGCCCCGACCGCGGCCGGCTCCCCGGCAAGCGGTTCGTCAGCAAGCGGCTCGTCAGCGAACGGCTCGTGAGCGAACGGCTCGTCAGTGGGCGGCTCATCAGCGGGCGGCTCGTGAGCCCAGGGCTCGTCGAGCAGGGCATCGACGAGCCGCTCGGTCAGGCCGAGCAGCCGCTCCTCCACGGCGAGNAGGCCGGTGGCCGGGTAGCTCGCACCGACGATGGCACGCGCCCACACCCGCGCGAAACGCACCACCCCGCGGCTGCGGGCAGCCGGGGACAGGTACCTCTTCTCCACGCCTGTCGGATGGACTACCGACGGCCGACGGCGGCCAGCGCCACGGCCCGGCTCGGATCGGNGGCCAGCGGGTCGCGCCCGCCGTGCGCCTCGTCCGGCCGCCAGGACGGCAGGTAGACCAGCCCCGGCTCGACCAGGTCGTAGCCGGCGAGCAGGGCGGCGATCGTCGCCCGGGACCGCGGGGTGACCCCGGTCGGCGTCGACTCGTACACCTTGCCCGCGCCGTGCACCTGCTCGGCCCGCTCGTCGGCGGTCACGTGGGACACCGCCAGGTAGCTGCCGGGCACCGTCGCCGCCCGGAAGGCTTCGATGATCCCGGCCGGGTCGTCGCCGTCGGCGACGAAGTGCAGCACGGTGACCATCAGCACCGCGACCGGCCGGGAGAGGTCGAGCAGCCCGGTGACCTCGCTCGACCCGAGGATGGAGGCCGGCTCGCGGATGTCCGCCTGCAGCACCGTGGCCAGCGGGTTGTCGGCGAGCAGCATCCGGGAGTGGACGACCGCCACCGGGTCGATGTCCACGTAGACGACCCGCGCCTGCGGGTTGATCCCCTGGGCGACCTCGTGCACGTTGCCGACGGTCGGCACGCCCGAGCCGAGGTCGAGGAACTGGGTGATCCCCGCCTCGGCGGTGAGGAAGCGGACCGCCCGGTGCAGGAACAGCCGGTTCGACCGCGCCACCAGCGGGCCGTCCGGGAACGCGGCGATCACCGCCTGGGTGGCCTCCCGGTCCGCGGCGAAGTTGTGCGACCCGCCGAGCGCGTAGTCGTACATCCGCGCGGCGCTCGGCCGATCGACGTCGACACCCGCGGCCCACCCGGGCGTTTCATCCATCATCCGCTCATCCCCTGCCCGGTCCGATCGACGACCTAACGTGAGTGAATTGTCCACCACCGCAGCCTTCGTCACCACGCGGGGTATTGCCGATTACGCAGAACGGACACCTCACGTCCGGATCGCCCGGCCCGTCACCCCACCCACAGGTGCACTCACCTGCGCGAAGCAGACATCGAGCCCCGACGGCCTGCGCGCCACGCCCACGATGTGCGCGCTCGTCCCGAGCATCGAGGGTTCGGCTTCGGTCAGAACGAGCTCGCGCGCAGGCGATCGCTGGAATCANCCCCGTGACCTGANCCCGGGCCCGCCACGTCCCGCTCAGGCCGAGGGGACCATGACGATGCGGCCGGAGACGTCGCCCGCGCGCAGGCGGTCGTAGGCGGCGGGCATGCCGNCCAGCGGGACGGTCTCGACGTGGGCGCGGATCAGGCCGGCGCGGGCGAGGTCGAGGACCTCGAACAGTTCGCCGCGGGTGCCCCAGTACGGCAGCGAGACGTCAACGTCGAACGGCACCGTCCCGAACCGGAACGGCAGCGCCCCGCCGGCCAGGCCCACGACGGTGATCCGTCCCTCGGCCCCGACGGCAGCCGCGGCGGTGGCCATCGTCGCGGCGCTGCCGACCATGTCGAACACGGCCTGCGCGCCCAGTCCGCCGACGGTCTGCGCCCGGATCGCGGCGGCCGCGTCCTCGCCCGCCGGCACCGCCGCGTGCGCGCCGAGAGCCAGCGCCTGGACGAGCTTGCCCGGGGCGACGTCGACGGCGACGACGCGGGCCGAGGTGATCGCCCGCAGGATCTGGATGCCGAGGTGACCGAGGCCGCCGGCCCCGATCACCACCGCGGTCGAGCCCGGCCCGAGCAGCGGCAGCGCCTTGCGGATCGCGTGATACGGGGTGAGCCCGGCGTCGGTGAGCGGCGCGGCGGCCACCGGGTCGAGGTCGCCGAGCGGGACGAGGTGGCGCACGTCGTCGACGAGCAGGTACTCGGCCATACCGCCGTCCCCACCGAGGCCCGGGCCACCCATCCCGTGGGTGACCTCACAGTACTGTTCGGCGCCGCGGGCGCACGCTCGGCAGTGCCCGCAGCCCCAGGGCCCGTAGACGGCGCAGGCGTCACCCACCCGCACCGCGNTGACCCCGGCGCCCACGGCGTCGACCCAGCCGGCGGACTCGTGGCCGAGGGTGAACGGCAGGCGCAGACCCTGCCCGACCATCTGCTCCGCCGGCCATTCCATCAGGTGCAGGTCGCTGTGGCAGGCACCGGCGGCGGCCACCCGCAGCCGCACCTGACCCGGCCCGGGGACGGGGTCGGGCACCTCGACGAGCTCGGGAGCCGACTGGTAACGGGTCATCCGCAGCGCGCGCAACGAGCCCCCCTCGCCCTGGCCCGCGGCCCTCGCGAGCACCAAGNCCATCCTCGTCCCACCGATGGCCAGACGCGATGGCCAGACCCGATGGCCAGACGCGATGGCCAGACCCGAAGGCCAGACGCGCGCCCCGGCCAGACGCCCGCCGCCGAGCCGAGGCCGCTGCGACGCTGGGGAGCGCCGGCTGGGGGACGCCGGGCTCGAGCCGTCAGACCGGGGCCACCGGCCCGGCGTTGCCGCCCAGAGGCTGCACCTCGGCGTCCGGGCCAGGGTAGACAAAGGTGGCGTGGCCGCCGTCGCCCCATCGGACCAGGTAGGGCGGGTCACCGGCAGGCGAGTGGACCTCCAGGATCTCCCCGCCGCACGGCGGCCGGCCGGGGTTGGGCGGCGACACGACCAGCCGGTCGCCGACGGCTGCCCGCCAGCGGCCGAGCCGGGGCTCGGGTAGCCAGGTGACGGTCTTCGGGCCGGGCAGCCCGCCCTCGTGCAGGGAGCGCGGGGTCTCGGCGGCCACCGCCGCGGCGAGATCGGCCAGTCCCGGCAGGTCCGCGAGTTCGGCGGTCGGCTCAGGGCCGGCCGCGGCGACCGGCGTGGGCGCGCCCATTCCGGAGCCACCGGCGGCCCGACCGGCCGGCACCGCGGCGAACGCCGGGGCCGCGACGACATCGTCGAGCGCGATCAGGCCGACCACCCGGCCGTTGTCGGTGAGCGGCAGTCGCCGGACGGTGTGCTCGCGAAACATGCGGACCACGTCGGCGGGGTCGGCGTCCACGTCCAGGGTGACGACGCCGCGGGTCATCACTGCCTCGACCCGCCCGTCGAAGGGGATGCGCCGCCGCAGCGACCGCAGCGCCAGGTCCCGATCGGTGACGATCCCGACGAGGTCCTCGCCGTCCATGACCAGCAGTGATCCCACCCCCTGCACGTCCATCCACCGGGCGGCCTCGACGATGGTCATCTCGCGGGGCACCGTGACGGGCTTGTGACGGGGAAACCGCACACCGGCCATTGCTCCTCCTCCGCCCTGCGCGCCTGTGCGCAGTCGTGTTCGGCTGTTGGCTGGCTCCAGCCTCCGGCATGAACAACGCCCAGGTCAGTGCCGTTCGACCCGAACCGGGACGCCGGAGGTCACCACGACCGAGGCCGACCCGACCGGATACGGACGGACGACGTCGGAAACGAGGGAGCGGATGTGGTCCAGCACGGTGTCGAGAGCGACCCGCAGCGGCGCCACCTCGCGGCGGGTCCGGGCGAGCAGCAGACCGCCCTGCACCGCGGCGAGCAGGGTGAGGGCGAGACGGTCCGGATCCGCCTCGTCCCGCAGCTCGCCCCGGGCGCGCATGGCCGCCAGACCCTCCCGGATGGCGGCCTCCCAGCGGGCGAACGCCGCCGCCAGGGCCTCGCGGGCGACCGGATCCGCATCGGCGAGCTCGCTGGCCAGCGACCCCAGCGGGCAGCCGCCGCGCAGATGCAGACCGAGGTGAAAGTCGACGAGCGTGTCCGCCCAGGCCGCCAGCCCCGCCAGGCTGTCCAGCCGGCTGAACAGCGGCTGCTGGAAGGCGAGCACGGCCTCGGTCTGGTAGGCGACCACGGCGCGGACCAGCGCGTTCTTGTCCTCGAAGTAGTGGTAGAGCTGCGAGCTGCTCACCGAGGCGGCGACGCGGACGTCCTCGGTGCTGGTGCCGGCGACGCCCNGGGCGTACATGAGCTCGGCGGCGGCCGCGACGATCCGCGCCCGGGTGGNCTGGCCCTTGCGGGTGATCCGGCGACCGTCCTGGCCGCCGGCACCGCCGGCACCGCCGGGGACGGGTGGGTTCATCGACGAACCCTACCTCTCTGGAGCCCTCACTCCAGAATCCAGCGGCAGGGCGAGGAGCGTCGGTTCCGCGTCCCGGTCCACCTGGCGGCCGGGGACGGTGAGTCGGTGACGCAGGCCGGTCGCGGCGAGGACGATCGCGGCGGCCATCGCGTAGGAGGTCACCCGCAAGGTCCAGGCATCGCCGGGTAGATCGGTGAACAGCGAGAGGTAGACGGGATGGGCGGCGGCGNCCACGGCGAGCCACTCCAGCCGCCCGGCGACGACGGCGAGCGCCGCCAGCAGCACGCCATACCAGGGCTGCACCGGCGTGGCGACGAGGAACGCCGCACCCACCGTCCACAGTGCGGCCCGTTCGGGGGGCACCCGGTCGGGGTCGGTACGCCACACCGCCACCGTCACCGCCGCGAGCACCGTCACCGCCACCGCCTTCGCGGCCGACCCGCCGAGGTGCAGCACGCCGACGAGCAGCAGGAACCGCGCGCCCTGGCCGTAGCCCTCGACGTCGAGGTACTGCGGGAGGAAGCCGAGCACGCCGGTGCCGACGGCGAGCAGGTGCGGCAGATACGCCAGCCCGACGACCCCGGCCGCGGCACCGACCAGCGCCACCGGGCGACGCCGGGCGGCGGCCGGCAGCAGCAGCGCCGGGTACAGCTTCACCGCCACCGCGGCGCCGAGCAGCGCCCCGGCCGCCGCCGCCCGCCACCGTGACGGCGACGCCGGCTGCGGCGAGGACGGCTGCGGCGAGGACGAGGGTGCCGCCGGCGGGCGGGCGGAGCGGCGGGTGAGCACGGCGAGGCCGGCCAGCGCGAGCAGGGCCCCGAGGACGTCGACGTGCGCGTCCGAGCCGACCTCCAGGCCGGCGAGGGGCGACAGCGCGTAGAACGCCGCGTACCGGGGATCCCGACCGCGGGTGGTGAGCATCCGCATCAGCAGACCGGTCAACGCCAGCGACAGCAGCGAGCCGTAGAGCTGGAGCTTGTGCTCCCGCGGCGGGCCGGGCAGGTAGTGCACGGCGGTGAAGTACGCCTGCGCCACCGGCGGGTAGATGGTGTGCGCCCGCGGGTAGTTGAGGCGGATGCAGTGCGGGCCCCGCTCGATCGCCGCGCAGCCGGCGGCATCGGGGAACAGCCACTGGTCGCGCAGCCCGGCCAGGTGCGGGTCCAGGGGGCCGTAGCGGTAGGGGTCGACGCCGGCGGCCTGCACCCGGCCGTCCCAGGCGTAGCGGTACAGGTCGTCGGAGAGCTGGGGCGGTCCGGTCGCCGCGACCGCGTGCACGGCGAGGATCCCGGCCAGCAGCAGGCCGGCGGCGGCCCGCCGGTTCGCCGTCCGCACCAGTGACGCGGCCGTCGCGATTCCGAGGACCCACCACACCAGCACCCCGGGCAACACACCGGCCCGGCCGGGCAGGTAGCCGGGGACCGCGCGGACGGCGAGCTGCGTGGCGAGCACCCCCGCCAGCCCGACGCCCGCGCCGATCAGGGCACGGTCCGGGCGGCTTCGCGACACGGCGGCGGCGGACGGCATGCGCCGAGCCTCGCAGGACAGCGGCGGGATGCCCGGGTGTCGAGGCGCGGTTTCCTCGTTCCGTAAGGCGACGATCAGGCCGGATTCCGGTTGCGGCGACCTACGTTGCCTCTCGTGCAACGGTTTTCCCGCGTGTTCATCGGCCGGCCGACCGATGGGGCCCGCCTGCTTTCCACAAAACTGCNGGAACCACCGGAGGCGATGNGCCGCGGCCCGCTGCGGGCTGGGGCGTTCCCGAGCACGCTGCATGATCCGCGAGTGGCGTCGCTGCTGGGCATCGCGCTCGGGATCACCTTCGGAACCTGTTTCCTGACTGGGCTCGTGTCACATTTCATNCAACATCCGCCGGACTGGCTGCAATGGCCCTCCCGGCCGGTCTGGCTGTACCGGGTCACGCAGGGTCTGCACGTCACGACCGGTCTCGCCAGCGTCCCGTTGCTGCTAGTGAAGCTGTGGACGGTGTATCCGCGGCTGTGGGAATGGCCGCCGCTGCGATCCGTCGGGCATGCCCTTGAACGACTCACGATCGTGCCGCTGATCGCCGGTGCCATATTCCAGCTCGCGTCCGGAATCGCGAACATCGCACAGTGGTACCGGTTCCGTTTCTTCTTCACCGTGACCCATTACTGGGTCGCCTGGATCATCATCGGCGCCCTGGTCGTGCATATAGCCGCGAAACTGACCGTCGTGCGCGCGAACGTGGGCCGGAATCGATACGAGGACCTTCCCCACGCAGGCATGCAGGACGCTGGCCCGCCGACCGGCGGGCTCACCCGCCGCGGGCTGGCGGTGGCGACCGGCACCGCGGCGGCCGTCATCGTCGCGACGACGGCCGGCCAGTCGGTTCCGGCGCTGGCACCGCTCGACCTGCTCGCCCCCCGCCGGCCCGACCTCGGCCCGCAGGGGCTCCCGGTGAACCGGACCGCGCGGGCCGCCCGGGTCGCCGCCGCGGCCCGCGATCCGGAGTACCGGTTGGAGGTCGTCGGCGTCCGGCGGGTCGTCTACCACCTCGCCGAGGTGCACGCGCTGCCCCGCCACACCGTGCGGTTGCCGATCACCTGTGTCGAGGGCTGGTCGGCGGACGCGACCTGGCACGGCCCCCGGCTGCGCGACCTGCTCGACGCGGCGCTCATCCCCGTCGACGCCACCGTCCGGGTCGAGTCGCTGGAGGCGCGCGGCGGCTACCGCGCCAGCGAGGTGCGCCCCGCTCACGCCCGGGATCCGCTGACCCTGCTGGCCACCGGCCTCGACGGCGCCGACCTCGACCTCGACCACGGCTACCCGGCCCGGCTCATCGCGCCCGACCGGCCCGGCGTCCTGCAGACGAAGTGGGTGCACCGGGTGGTGATGCTGTGACGAGCGGCGGCGGCAGGAGCGGGCCGAGCGTCGGCGGGCTCGCCCTGCGGGTGGTGCTCGCGGCGGCGGGGCTCGCGGCCCTGGGCTACGGCGTCGACGGTCTGCTGTCGATGTCCCGGGCGACGCGCCCGACGAACGCCGGTGCCTGGCTGATCGGCGGGATCGTCGTCCACGACGCGCTGTTGGTGCCAGCAACGATGATCGTGGGCTTCGCGCTCAGCCGACTCGTCCCGGCGCCCTACCGCGCCGTCGTGCAGGGCGCGCTTGTCGTCAGCGGATCGGTGGCGCTGGCGTCGCTGCCGCTGTGGCGTGGCTACGGCGGATCCGCGGACAACCCCTCGGTGAACCCGCTGGCCTACGGCCGCAACCTCGCCATCGTCCTCGGCGCGGTCTGGGCCGGCGCCGCGCTCATCATGGCCGTCCGGGNGGTGGCGGCGCGGCGCGGGCGTCCGGGCGTCAGCCGTGGCCCAGGGCGGCGAAGTGGCGACCGGCGCTCTGCCAGGACCCGGCGACGAGCAGGCCGGCGGCCGGCGCGAGAACGGCCAGCTCGTCCAGGCTGACCAGACACCAGGCGAAGGGCTTGGAGATGCGACCGGTGGCGTCCTCCAGCCGGAGCCGGACGGGCCCGGTCGGAGTTCCCGGCGGCTCGACCTCGACGAGCACCTGGCCGGTCGGGGCGAGCAACTGCCCGGCGCGGCGCAGCAGGCGCACCGGATCCCCGCCGATGCCGATGTTTCCGTCGGCCAGCAGCAGCGCGACCCAGCGACCCTCGGCCGGCAGCCGGCCGAACACGTCACGCCGCAACGCGACGGCCCCGGCCTGCCGGCTCAGCCGCACGGCGAGCGGCGCGACGTCGATGCCGAGCGCCGGCACCCCGCGGGCGGCGAGCGCCGCGGCCAGCCGTCCGGGCCCGCAGCCCACGTCGAGGGTCGGCCCCGCGCAGCGCCACAGCAGGGACAGATCCCCGGCCGCCAGCGCCCCACCACCAGCGGCACTGGCTCCGGCAACACCCCCGACAGTGACACCGCTCAGGGCGGCCACTGCCTCGGGCTCGGAACGCGGCGGGAGGGTGCCCCGCCACCGGTGCACCGGCAGCGGGAAGCGCCGCCCGTCCGGATGGTGCGCCCATAGCCGGCCGGCGGTGGAGCGCAGTCCCGCCTCGTAGATGTCAGTCGGTTCCCATCCATCGCCCGCCGCGGTCACCATTCCCGCGGTCACCTTTTCTGCGGTCACCTTTTCCGCGGTCGCCGTTCCCGCGGTCACCTTTTCCGCGGTCACCGTGTCGCGGCAGCGGTCGCGGACGCGCCGGGTGCCTGCCGAGCGTCCAGATCGGCGCGGGTGTCCGCCGCGCGCCATGCCGCGGCGAACCGGCCACCGGGGACAAGCCGGGCGACCGCCGTCGCGTCGGCCGCGGTGTCGACGTCCCGCAGCGTCGGCAGCACCGTCACGTCGAGGCCGGCGGCGCCAAGTCGGGCACGCTGGCGGGCGCCGGTGTCGGGGCGGGACGTGGGCACGCCGCGCAGGAGGTCGCCGTCGGGTCGGGCGAGGCCCAGGGCCCACCAGCCGCCGTCGGCCGCGGGGCCGAACACCGCGTCAGCCGAACGCAGTGCCTGGCAGGAGGCGGCCAGCAGGTCGGCGGTGAGCTGCGGCGTGTCCATGCCGATGAGCAGCGCCGGGCCGGTCTCGGCAGCGAAGGCGGCGGCCAGGCGGGCGTCGAACGGGCCGGTCGTCTGGGCCGCCACCGCCAGCCCGCCGAAGCCGCCGGCCGTGGCCAGCCACGGGCCGGCGGCGCCCTCGAGGACGAGCACGGGACGCAGGTCGGCGAATCCGGGCCGGACGGTGACCGCCGCGACGGCGGCGAGGGTGTCGGCGAGCGCCGCCGCCGCGACGGCCGCGGCCTGCTCCGGGCGCAGCGGCGGGGTGAGCCGGGTCTTCACCCGACCGGGCACCGGCTCCTTCGCCATCACGAGCAGCCTCACCGGATGCTCGCCAGCAGCGCCGACATGTCCCGGGCCGCGCGGGCGGCACCGAGCGGCGTCCCGGTGACCTTGGACCGGCCGATCCGGGGGGTGTAGGCGACGTCCGTCTCGGCGATGCGCCAGCCCGCCTGGGTGGCGCGCAGCAGCAGCTCCAGCGGGTAGCCGAAGCGACGGTCCGCGATCGACAGGCCGAGCAGATCGGCGCGTCGGGCGGCCCGCATCGGCCCCAGGTCACGTACCGGCACGCCGCGGCGGCGCAGGCGGCGGGCGACGGCGGCGTTGCCGAGCCGGGCGGGCGGCGGCCAGGCCCGCAGCGAGGTCGGGCGGCGCCGGCCGAGGACCAGATCGGCGCGGCCGGCGGTCGAGTCGACCAGGTCGGAGGCGAGCAGGGCGACGAGGTCGGGCAGCCGGGCCGGGTCGAGCGAGGCGTCGGCGTCGCACACGCAGACGACGTCGGCGTCCGCGGCCAGCAGGCCGGCGTGCACGGCCGCCCCGTAGCCGCGCTCGGGCACGGCGACGACCGTCGCGCCCCGGCCACGGGCAACCTCGGCGGATCCGTCGCGCGACCCGTTGTCGGCCACGATCGCCCGGTAGCCCGCCGGGATCCGGTCGAGTACCCAGGGCAGCGCCCCGGCCTCGTCCAGGCAGGGCAGGACGACGTCCACCGACGTCCGGCCACCATCACTTTCCGTAAACATGATCAGGACTGTAGTGCCGGGCAACCATGATCGATCATTACGGAACGAGGACGGCCCTCGGCGAACGTCGGCCCGCTGACCTGGCTCATCGGTGCGACGGAGGCGGTCGGGAGCGCCGCCGACGGCGACTGGTCGGCCCCCGTGCGGACACCCGGCCATCCCCACCGTCCGCGGGACATTACGAAGCGGGGAACATCCGCGCCAGGCGGGGCGAGGGCGGCCCGGGCTGCCTATCGTGGCCGCATGGCCCGCGTCCTCGTCGTCGACGACGACGCCCTCGTCGCCGAGGTCGTCGACCGCTACCTGCGCAACGCCGGCTTCGACGTCGACCGCGCCGCGGACGGCCCGAGCGCCCTGCGCACCGCCGAGGCCCGGCCGCCCGACCTCGTCGTCCTCGACCTGATGCTGCCCGGCCTCGACGGCCTCGAAGTCTTCCGCCGGCTGACGGCCCGCCGACCCGTCCCGGTCATCATGCTCACCGCGCGTGCCGACGAGGCGGACCGGATCACCGGCCTGGAGGTCGGCGCCGACGACTACGTGACCAAACCGTTCTCCCCGCGGGAGCTGACCCTGCGGGTGCGGTCGGTGCTGCGGCGGGCGGCCGAAGCCGCCGCGGCCCCGGAGCCCGGCGTCCTGCGGGCCGGCGCCCTGGTCGTCGACCCGGCGGCGCGGACCGCGACCCGCCACGAGGTGCCACTCGGGCTCACCGTCCGCGAGTTCGACCTGCTGGCCTTCCTGCTGCGCCGGCCCGGCCACGCCTTCACCCGGGTCGAGCTGCTCGAACAGGTGTGGGGTTGGAGCTACGGCGACCCGTCGACGGTGACCGTGCACATCCGCCGGCTACGGGAGAAGATCGAGGACGATCCGACCGCCCCCCGCCTGCTCGTCACCGTGTGGGGCGTTGGCTACCGCTACGACGCCCCGCCGGCGGTGGCCGGAGCGGAGGCGTCGCCGGGCGACCCACGGCAGGCGGGATGAACGGCGGCGGTCCAGGGATCGCGGGGATGCGATGATCGCCGAGTTGGAGGTCGCGGGGATCGCGCTGGGCTGNTCGACGGCCGCGGCCGTCAGCGGCGTGCCGCTGCTGCTCACGCTGCGCCGCCGGCCACTGTGGGCGATGGCCGCGGCGCTGTGCGTGTGGCCGATCGTCGCCGTCGTCGTGGGTGTCGCCGTGACGGCACGGATGATGTTCCTCTCCGATCACGACCTGCGCGTAGTCCTGATCGTCGTCGTGGTCTCGGCGGTGGTCGCCTCCGCCTTCGCGCTGCGCGTCGGGCGTCCGGTTGTGGCCGGGACCGGTGCCCTCACCCGGGCGGCGGCGAGCCTCGGCGATCCCGGCTACCGTGGCGCGGGGCGCGTCCCGACGACGGAACTCGCCACGCTCGCCGCCACGCTCGACGCCACGAACACCCGGCTGGTCGAGTCGCTCGCCCGCGAACGGGCCCTGGAGGCGAGCCGCCGGGAGCTCGTCGCCTGGATCAGCCACGACCTGCGGACCCCGCTGGCGGGGATCCGGGCGATGGCCGAGGCGTTCCAGGACGGCCTGATCACCGATCCCGAGACCACGGACCGCTACCACCGCCGGGTGCTCACCGAGGCCGAGCGGCTCACCGGGATGGTCGACGACCTGTTCGAGCTGGCCCGCCTGCAGGCCGGGGCGCTGCGGCTGAGCCTGGCAANGGTGCGCGTCGCGGACGTGGTGTCGGACGCGGTCGCGGCCGTCGATCCGATCGCGCGGGCGCGCGGGGTCGTCGTGCGTGGCAGTGCCGACGACTCCGGCTGCGTCGACGCCGACGCCGTCGAGGTTGGGCGGGCCCTGACGAACCTGCTGGTCAACGCCATCCGGCACACCCCGGACGACGGAACGGTGGAGGTCAGCGCCACCATGGCCGCGGACCGCGCGTTGTTCGCCGTGGCGGACCGCTGCGGCGGTATCCCGCCGCAGGACCTCCCCCGGGTGTTCGACCTGGGCTTCCGCGGGGAGCCCGCGCGAACACCGGAGGGCGACGACGGGCCCGGGCAGCCGCGGATGCGCTCGGGCATCGGCCTGGCGATCGTGCGCGGGATCATCGAGGCGCACGGCGGCGCCGTCAGCGTGCACAACCAGCCGGGGGGTTGCCGCTTCGTCGTCGCCCTCCCGACGTCCTGACCGCCGCAGCGGGCGGGATGCAGCGCCGTCCGCGGATCGTAAGATCCGGCGGCGGCCGGCGCGGATAGCGTCGGCTCCATGCAAGTTCTCGTCACCGGCGGCGCCGGCTTCATCGGCTCCCACATCGTGGACGCGGCCGTCGCGGCCGGCGACGAGGTCAGGATCCTCGACGCCCTGCTGCCGGCGGTGCACCGGGTCGCCCCCGCGGTGAACGGCGGCGCCGAACTCGTCGTCGGCAATGTCACCGACCGCGGCCAGGTCGAGGCCGCGCTCGACGGGATCGACGTGGTGTACCACGAGGCCGCGATGGTGGGCCTGGGGGTGGACCTCGACGACCTGCCGGCGTACGCCGCAAACAACGATCTTGGAACGGCCGTGCTGCTCGCCGCGATGGCCCGTGCCGGGATCGGGCGCCTCGTGCTGGCCAGCTCCATGGTCGTCTACGGCGAGGNCGGCTACCGCTGCGCCGAGCACGCAGCGGTGCGCCCCGGCCCGCGGGTGCGCGCCGACCTGGACGCCGGGCGATTCGAACCGCCCTGCCCGCACTGCCACCGGCAGCTCGCGTCCGTCCCCGTCCGCGAGGACGCTCCGATCGATCCTCGCAACGTGTACGCGGCGACCAAGGTGGCCCAGGAGCACCTGGCCGCCGCCTGGGCGGCCGCAACCGGGGGCACCGTGATCGCCCTGCGCTACCACAACGTCTACGGCCCGCGGATGCCCCGGGACACCCCGTACGCGGGGGTCGCGTCGATCTTCCGCAGCGCCCTGGCGGCCGGACGTGCACCCCGGGTGTTCGAGGACGGCGGCCAGCTGCGGGACTTCGTCCACGTCCACGACGTTGCGCACGCCAACCTGCTGGCGGCACGCCGCCCGGACCGGCCCGGCCGCCTCACGGCCCTGAACATCGGCTCGGGGACACCGCGCACCGTCGGGGACATGGCCGACGCGCTGGCCCGTGCCGTCGGCGGCCCGTCGCCCGTCGTGACCGGCGGCTACCGGATCGGCGACGTGCGGCACATCGTCGCCTCATCGGTGGGCGCCGCCGAGCTGCTCGGCTACCGGGCGCGGGTAGGTTTCGCCGCGGGGATGGCGGCGTTCGCCCGCGACCCGCTGCGCGGCTGAGATCCCCACCGCCATCCCGGCCGGGCTCCCGGCCGTGGACGCGACGAGCACCCGCACGTCGGTGATCTCCCAGCGATCTCGGGCGACGGCCCTCACCGGGGACGCTCCGGTCGGCCACGCGCCGGGCCCGATCCCCGCGGCCACGGCCACCCCGACGGGACCATCGGCTGGGCCGGCGGCGACATCGGCGTCGGCGGCGGCCCGGGCATGGCGGCGCAGCGCCAGGACGACCACCGCCGTGCCGAGCATCGCGAACAGGATCCCGCCGAGCCAGACCGTCGGCACGCCGACCAGCTTCAGGCCGCTGAGCGAGATCACGACGACGAGCGCGGGCCGGATGATCCGGCTCGTCGCCGCTCCGGCGGAGATCCGCGCTCCCAGATAGACCCCGGGCAGGGAGCCGAGCAGCAGCGAACCGGTCAGGCCGAGCTGGAAGTCCCCGAACAGCAGGTGCCCCAGCGCCGCGGCGGCCACCAGGGGGACCGCCTGGGTGAGGTCGCTGCCGATGAGCTGGGAGGACCGGATGCGCGGGTAGAGGCCGAGCAGCAGCACGACGATGAGCGAGCCGGAGCCCACCGAGGTCAGCCCGACGACCAGCCCGCCGATGGCGCCGATCAGGACGGTCGGCAGCGGGCGGGGCCGGATGACGACCTCGCCCGCGGGCGCCGGCGGCCGGCCGCGGTCGACCAGGGACTTCGCCAGCATCCCCGCCGCCGCGAGGACGAGCAGCGCCCCCATGGCGACCTTGATCCGTTCCTGGACGGCGTCGGAGTCGCCCAGCGCCCGCAGGACGAGCACGCCGCTGAAGGCGNCCGGCACCGAGCCCAGGCACAGCCAGCCGACCAGGCCCCGGTGGACCGTGCCGCGACGCAGGTGGACGGTGGCGCCGACCGGCTTCATCACGGCCGAGGCGACCAGGTCGCTGGACACCGCGGCGAGCGGGTGGACGCCGAACGCCAACACCAGCACCGGCGTCATCAGGGCGCCGCCGCCCATGCCGGTCATCCCGACGACCGCGCCGACGACGAACCCCGCGAGGGTGATCAGGGGATCGAGATCCATACGACGCCCACCTTCCCTACCTGCACGATAGGCATCGTGAGCAATTCCCGCGAGGGGACGGCGGCCCGCGGCCAGGGGCGCTCGGGACGACCCCGGGGTCAGTCCACCGCGAGGCCGAGCGCGGTCGCGACGACGATGGCCNGCCAGGGATCGATGCGGGCGCCCCGCAGCGTGACGGCCAGCGGATCCAGCGCGGACAGGTCGCTGCCGCGCAGGTCTGCCCCGGACAGGTCGGCCCCCTCCCACAGCNCACCGGAAAGATCGTTGTCACGCAGTGTGGCGCCATCGCAGCGCGCACCCGTCAGGTCCGCCTCCCGCATCCGGACCCCGACGAAGGACGCGCGACTCAGTTTTGCCCGCGACAGACCAACAAAGGACCAATCCCCGCCGCCGACCTTCATGAGGTCGTGCGTGCATCCGTCGAACAGGCTGCCGGTGAACTTGCACGCGTCGAAGCTCGTGTCGAAGAAGGAGCACCGGACGAAGACGCAGTTGATGAAAGCGGTATCTGAATAACCCGATGCGTTGAACCGGACCCCGCGGAAGGTACAGGAGTCCAGAACCGCGCCCGTGGTCGGCACCTCGGTCAGGTCGAGGTCGACGAAGGCGACGTGATCATGCTCCTGCCCAGACAGATCCCCGCCGACCTCGGCCAGGCTGCGGACGGTATGGTCGACCGCGGGCGCCGTCGGGCCGTATTTCCGAGCCGGCACGCGGCACCTCCCCAGCGACCGGTAGTGGGACCGGCCGCACGCGTCGATCAAGGTCCGGGCTAAGCCTACCGCCCGCCGCCGAGAGTGTGTTCCACGCCACATAGTCCGTGGTCGATGTTTCCGACTCGGAGGTGACGATGAACACGATCCACCGGCCGGTATACGGCGGAAAATAGTTGGTGGAGACCGACGTGCTATCGGGGATAAGGTCTCCGCGGCGCCAACGGGCACCGCTGGGAGTCAAAGGTTGAGCGGAGAAGGATCGTGAGCACGGACAGCGCCCGCACAGGGCATGCCGACGAACCGGAACGGCTCGAGGGGCGGCAGAGCTCCCCGCACCGCGTAGTGATCATTGGCTCGGGCTTCGGGGGCCTGTTCACCGCGCAGGCTCTTCGCAAGGCGCCCGTCGAGATCACCCTCGTCNCAAAGACCACCCATCACCTGTTCCAGCCGCTGCTCTACCAGGTGGCGACCGGCATCCTGTCGGAGGGCGAGATCGCCCCGACCACCCGCGAGGTGCTCAGCCGCCAGGAGAACGCCCAGGTCGTCCTGGGCGACGTGACCACGATCGACGTGAACGCGAAGACCGTCACGTCGCAGCTGCTCGGCCGGACGACGGTCCACCCCTACGACAGCCTCGTCGTCGCTGCCGGCGCCGGGCAGTCGTACTTCGGCAACGACCAGTTCGCCACGCACGCCCCGGGCATGAAGAGCATCGACGACGCCCTCGAGCTGCGCGGCCGGATCTTCGGCATGTTCGAGCTCGCCGAGGGCTCGACCGACCCGGCCGACATCGAGCGGCTGCTGACCTTCGTCGTCGTCGGCGCCGGCCCCACCGGCGTGGAGATGGCCGGCCAGATCGCCGAGCTGTCGCGCCGCACGCTGCGCCGCGACTTCCGCAGCATCGACCCCACCAAGGCCCGGGTCATCCTGCTCGACGCCGCGCCCGCCGTGCTCCCCCCCTTCGGGGAGCGGCTCGGCGCGAAGGCCGCCGACAAGCTGGAGAAGATCGGCGTCGAGGTGCAGCTCGGGGCCAAGGTCATCGACGTCGACGCCACCGGCATCGAGGTCGAGGACAGCGACGGCACCCGCCGCCGGATCGACTCGGTCTGCAAGGTCTGGGCCGCCGGCGTCGCCGCGAGCCCGCTCGGCAAGCAGCTCGCCGAGCAGACCGGCGCCGGCATCGACCGCGCCGGCCGCGTCGAGGTACTCCCCGACCTCACCCTCCCGGNCCACCCGGAGATCTACGTCATCGGCGACATGATGAGCCTCAACCGGCTGCCGGGTGTCGCCCAGGTCGCGATCCAGGGNGGCCGGCACGCGGCCAAGGAGATCAAGGCCTGGGTCGCCGGCAAGCAGACCGGGCACCCGTTCAAGTACAACGACAAGGGCAGCATGGCCACCATCTCGCGGTTCAGCGCGGTGGCCAAGATCGGCAACATCCAGTTCAGCGGCTTCTTCGCCTGGCTGGTCTGGCTGGCCGTGCACCTCGTCTACATCATCGGCTTCAAGCACCGCCTGACCACCCTGCTGCACTGGACGGTCAGCTTCATCGGCCGGGGCCGCTCGGAGCGCACGGTCACCCAGCAGCAGATCTTCGCCCGCGCGGCGTTGGAACGCCTCGGGGAGAACTTCGCCCCGTCGCTGCCGCCGAAGGCCGACGAGGCACCGTCCTGGACGGGCGCGGCCCGCACCCAGGTCCCGCCCCAGGGCACCGAGAGCCGGGAACCCACCCGGGTCTAGACCACTCGCGTCGCACGGCACAGGCCGCGCAGTCCGCAGCCGCACGCACCACCACACGACCGCCCGGTCGGACGAGCTCCCGCCGGGCGGTCGTCGTCCGTACCGTGACCTGGGCCAACAGTCGGCCGCAAGGCGCGATGACAATGCAGCGAGGCGGGATGACACCCGCCTTCCCGCGAGTGGGGACGTCAGCTGGCCGCGGCCGGGGCGGGGATCGCCGCCGTCGCCCGGGCGAGCAGCTCCCGCAGGGTGGCAAGCTCGGCGTCACTGAACGCGGCGGCGAGCCGCTCCTCGACCTCGAGTGCCGCGGCGTCGGCGCGCCGGAACAGCGCCTGGCCCGCCCGGGTCAGGCGGGTGACGAGGACCTGCGCGTGGTCGCCGGACGGCTGCCGCTCGATCAGCCCCTTCGCCTCCAGACCGGCCAGCACCACGGCCATCGTCTGCGGCGTGACGTTGCTCTGCCGGGCGACCCGCGCACCCGAGATGCCCGGAGTCTCGGCAATCGCGGCCATCGCCACGTACTGCGCGACGGTGAGGCCCAATGGCCGCAGCACCCTGGCCTTCTCCGCGATCAGCACCTGCTCGGCCCGCTTGATCGCCAGGCCGAGCCGCTCGGCCCTCGCGTCGACCGGGCGGGATCTGGCGGCCACGGCCCTCACTGCGCCCGCTCGACTCGCTGGGGTGGGCGACCCACGGATGGCCGGGACGGCCATACTGATCCGAGGCTACCGCGGATCGGAGGACCCATGACCGCCACCGAGCCAGGCAGCATCCCCGCCATCCCCGCCATCCCCCGCATCCCCAGCGCCTCGGTCGGCGCGGATGCGTCGCCGGGCACCGTCGGGCCGGCCACCATCCGGCGACCCGAATCCCCGGCCCCCACCTCCGAGGGAGCCGGCGCACCCCCCGCCAGTGCCGATGTTCCGCCGGCCCATCCGACGGACGGCGGCCCGCAGTCCCCCGCACCGGCCTCGGCCGCACGCGCGTCGTCCGGACCGATCCGATCCGGCGACCCCGCCGCCCGCCCCGCCGAGGACAGC
The DNA here is from genome assembly GCF_001420875.1 of Frankia sp. AvcI1. NCBI lineage: Bacteria > Bacillati > Actinomycetota > Actinomycetes > Frankiales > Frankiaceae > Frankia > Frankia sp. AvcI1. The sequence goes on from NZ_LJFZ01000028.1 coordinate 93,444, forward strand.
GCCGCGCCTTCCGCCGCCCTCGAACGGCCCGCCACCATCGAACTGGCCGGGGCGAGCGACCCGCTCGGGGCGAGCGACCCGTCCACGGCTCGCGACCCGTCCGCGGCGAGCACGCTACCCGGGGCGATCCGGCTGCCGGACGGAGGCTGGATCCGACCGCGCGGGCTGCGTCACCCCCCGCCGCCCGGCCCTCACCCCGAGCGCGGCCTCTACCTGGGCGGCGCCCGGCTGCGGCGGCGGCATGACGGTCAGCTGACCTGGCCGCACGAGTGGATCGACTGGCCGGACTTTCTCCTCCCGCGCAATCCCGCGACGGCCGCCGCCCGCATCCGCGCGCTGCACGCGCACACGCAGACGTCCGACCGCATCGAGCTCGCCTGCGGCGGCGGCGTCGGCCGCACCGGAACCGTGCTCGCCTGCCTCGCCGTGCTGGCCGGCCTCTCCCCCGCGGACGCCGTCACCTGGACCCGGGCGCACCATCACCCGCGGGCTGTCGAGACCCCCTGGCAACGCCGCTGGATCGAGCGCTTCCCCACCCTCTGACAGTTCCAGCCGATCGCCCCCCGCCTCGGCGCATCGCACCCCCTCCAGCTCAGCCCGAACCGGCTCGCCCGACGATCAAGGTGTTCCGCGGAACCGCGCTGCGCCATCGAAAGCGAGCCCGACCTCGCGATGCCCCCGCCCCCACGACCACTACGCGGCCTGACCTGCCGACGCCCGCAGACACGACAGGCGGGTTGCGATCCCTCCAGGAATGATCACGAACCGGATGGTGCGCTGTGAGCGGGCCGACGGTCGGGTTGCGATCCCTCCAGGGATGATCACGAACCGACCTCCGTGGACAGCTCATAGACCTGATCGCGTTGCGATCCCTCCAGGGATGATCACGAACCGCGGACGTCGAGGAAGGCGCCGTATTCCCAGATCGGGTTGCGATCCCTCCAGGGATGATCACGAACCGACCTCCGTGGACAGCTCATAGACCTGATCGCGTTGCGATCCCTCCAGGGATGATCACGAACCGCGGACGTCGAGGAAGGCGCCGTATTCCCAGATCGGGTTGCGATCCCTCCAGGGATGATCACGAACCCCATGGTAAAGCCGCAGGTCGGAGAGGATACCTGCGGGGCGTGCGACATGATCGTTGCAGCGGTCCGGCAGTGATGCAACTGCCCAGGTCAGGGCATTGATCCTCGAGGGTGCAAGGAGGCGCTTTCCCCGACCTCGCGCGTTCGGTCTCACTTCCCCGTGCGGTCCAGGCCGCCGGGTCGGCAGGGCCCACCATCAAGGTACTGATATATCGTCGGGATATGACAGTCATTCCCGAGAGTCATCGTGATCTGCTGGAGCGGCCGCTGTTCGGGCACCTCGCGACGATCCGGCCGGACGGTACCCCCCAGGTGAACCCGATGTGGATGCTCTGGGACGGCACGTTCCTGTGGTTCACGAACACCACGACACGGCAGAAGTACCGCAACGTCACGGCGACGCCGCAGGTGGCGGTGTCCGTCAACGATCCGGAGGCGCCCTACCGGTACCTGGAGATCCGCGGCGTCNTCGAGCGGATCGACCCCGATCCGCTCGCCGAGTTCTTCATGCGGCTCGCCGACCGCTATGCGATGAAGCTCGACGGGCCGCCCGCGGATGCGCCGCACAGGGTGGCCTACGCGGTCCGGCCGACCGCGGTCAGCTTCCAGTAACCCGTCCGCCGGAAGAGCCGGCGCCGGTCCGACCTCCCGACACCGGTGCCCGCCGGCTGAGATCCGTTCCCGACCGCGTTCGCATCCCGCTCACATGCTGCTGTCGCATTGTGGGTCTGCCAGCGCGCCGCAGCGGCGCGCGACGCCGATCGGTCGGGCGACCGAGCGCGGGTCGCCCGGTCCAGGTACGGCGTGCGGGCGCCATCGGGAGAGGACGGCAGAGATGGGCAGGTTCCTGACGGGACGACGGGGTGCGGCCGTGGCGGCGGCGGGGCTGCTCGGGCTCGGGCTGGGGGTCGGCCTCGGGTTCAGCGGCACGGCCGCATCCGCCGCGCCGGCACCGGCATCGGCAGCGCAGACCGCCGCGGCGGCTCCGACCACCGCGGCGGCATCACCGACCACCGAGGACCACCCGAAGCCGGCCGAGGCACGCCGGCTGCGGCGCGAGCACCGGCTGGCCGAGCACGGCCTGCACGGCGAGGCGACCATCAAGACGGCCAAGGGCTTCCAGGTCGTCGCGGGGCAGCGGGGGAAGGTGACCGCAATCAGCGCGACCGCCATCAGCCTGACCAGCGAGGACGGCTACGCGGCCACGTACGTCATCGACGGCGACACGAGGTTCCGCGCCGACGGGAAGCCCGCGAAGGCCACCGACATCCACCCGGGCGCGACCGTCACCGTCCGCGCCACGGTCGCCGGCAACACGCGCACCGCGACGGCCGTCGCCGACCCCAAGGACTGAACTCTCGACGTCCTCCTCGGCCTGAAGGCCGAGGATTCCCGCATCTCGCGACAGGGGGTTCCCGCCTCACCAACAGATGCCTCCCCACTGGGAACGGGACTCAAGCGTGGCGGTCGGTGTCTGCACCACGCCGTCGAGCACCCGATACGAACGGACGCCGGACGTACCCGTTCGTCCCGGTCTCATACGATGGCCGATCGAGCGATCTGATCCATCACGACAGCCGCCGATCGGGATGATCCCCGCCCGGCGACCCGGCATCCCGGTCCGCCCCGTCCTGACCCGAGCCCGCCCTGCGGCGGCGCGGGTGGAACGCCTGGCCGCGTCCGCCGGGAGAAGGACGAGGCCAGGATGATCGACGGCGACGCCCACGTACGCACCAACCGGGCTCGGTGGAACGAGATCTCCGACGACTACCAGCGTCTGAACGCCCCGCAGATCCGCCGACAGGCGTTCACCGGCGACATCTCCTGGGGGTTGTGGGCGATCCCGGAGTCCAGCCTGGGGGTGCTGGGCGAGGTCGCCGGGCGGGACGTGCTGGAGATGGGGTGTGGCGGGGGGCAGTGGTCGACGGCGCTGGTCCGCCGGGGCGCCCGCGCGGTCGGGCTCGACCTGTCGGAGCGGCAGCTCCTGCACAGCCGCAAGCTCGCCGCGGACACCGGGCTGACCTTCCCGCTGGTACAGGCGAGCGCCGAGTCGGTGCCCTTCGCCGACGAGTCGTTCGACATCGTCTTCGCCGATCACGGCGCGTTCTGCTTCGCCGACCCGCTGCGGGCGATGCCGGAGGCGGCGCGGGTGCTGCGCCCGGGTGGCCTGCTGGCCTTCAGCCACGTCAGCCCGATCTACGAGATCACCGTGCGGCCGGGCCGGGACACCCCCGGCACCCNCCTGACCCGGGACTACTTCGCCCTGCGCCTGCTGCCCGAGGCGGACGGCCTGGTCAGCGCGAACCTGCCCTACGGCGCGTGGATCAGGCTGTTCCGGGACTGCGGCCTCGTCATCGAGGACCTGCTGGAGCCGCGCCCGCCGGCCCACGACGGCCGCGGCGGGCAGCAGGTGTACGACGTGGAGGCCGCGGGCGGGTCGACCCGGGAGCGGGCCACGCAGCCCGAGCAGCCCGAGCGGGGGGACGAGGCGTGGGCCCGGCGCTGGCCGTCCGAGTGCATCTGGCGCCTGCGCAAACCCGCCCGCTGAGCCCGCGGTGACCGACCCGCAGGCGACCCACCCAGGCGTGCCCGACGCGGCGGAAACCGGTCCAGCGCAGGCCGGGCCGGACGTGGCTGGGCCTGCGCAGACCGGGCCGGACGTCGCGGAGGCCGCGCTGCTGGCGGGCATGGCGCGGCTCGCCGGCCGGCTGCGCCCGGACCAGGCCGGCGGCCCGCCCGCCGTGGTGTCGCGGCGCGACGACAGGCTGATCGTGCGCTGCGGCGAGGTGATTCTCAAGGCACACGCCGACACCGCCGATCCGGAGCATCTCGCTGCCCGGCTGCGCTTCGCCGCCCGGCCCGACCTGCGCCCCGTGCTGCTCACTCCGCTGGAGCTGGCGCCTGTGCCGGGGACCTACGCGGCCCGAGTCGGCGCGCACCAGGTCAGTGCCTGGCCGGCCGGGGTGAACCTGGGGACGGAGGACGCCGACGTCGCCCCCTGGGAGCAGGCCGCGGCGTTGCTGGCCCGGCTGCACCGCGTCCCNGTGAGCCCGGCGGACCTGACCGAGCTGCCGCCGGCCACCGTGCTGCGCCGGCTCACCGACCGGGTCGGCCGACTGCGCGGCCACGCCGGTCACCCGCTGGTCGATCCCGTCCTCGCCGCCTGGACCACGCTGACCGAACCCTCACCACCACCGCCCCCGTCGACCGCGCCACCCCCGCACGCCGCACCNCTCCCGCACGCCGCACCGCTCCCGTCCACCACACCGCCCACCGCACGGCCCGCGCCGACCGCATCGCCCGCGCCCACCTCAGCAACGCCGCTGTCCCCGCCCGCGTCGCCGCCGGCCGCGATCCGGGCCGGGCGGCCCACCACGGTGATCCACGGTGACTGGCACTTCGGGCAGCTTGTCGCCCTGCCCGCGGCCGGCTGGCGGATCATCGACGTGGACGACCTCGGTCTCGGGGATCCGGCCTGGGACCTGGCCCGGCCCGCGGCCTGGTTCGCGACCGGCCTGCTGCCGGTGGAGATCTGGGCACGCTTCCTCGACGCCTACGCCGCGTGCGGCGGCCCGGCGGTGACGAACCGCGACGATCCCTGGGCGGCGCTCGACCTGCCCGCGCGTGCCCTCACGGTCGAGTACGCCGCCACCGCCGTCGCCGCTCACCTCGACGCGGCCCACCTCGACGCGGCCCACCCCGACACCGCCCGCGCCGACACCGCCCGCGCCGCCATCGCCCGCGCCGACGCGGGCCGCCCCGACGCCGACCGGGAGGACGGGCTGGACGAGGTCGCACTGGCCTTCGTCGACGCCTGCGCGCGCATCGCGGGGACGGCTGGCGACGCGTCGCCATCCCGACTGTGCAGCGGATGATCTGACGCCGGTCGGTACGCTACCGGCGACGTCGGATGTCTCCCGCATCGAACGGCAGGTTGCGCCCCGTGAGCTACACGCTGCAGTGTCCCAAGTGCCACGCGATGATGCGGACCTACAACCGCANCGGCATCCAGATCGAGCAGTGCGACGGCTGCCGCGNCATCTTCCTGGACTACGGCGAGCTGGAGGCGCTCACCCGGCTGGAGGCGCAGTGGTCCCAGCCCGCGCCTCCCCCGCCGCCCGCGCCGGGGCCGTACGCGCAGCCCGGCCACTTCGCCCAGCCCGGCTACGCCCAGCCCGGATACGCCCAGCCGGCGTGGGGTCACGGCGGCCATGGCGGCCACGGTCACGGCCACCACAAGCACGGCGGCTTCGCCCGGATGCTGTTCTCCTCCTGAGCGTCCTCCCCCAGCTCCGCCCCGCCGGGCTCAGTCGGGGCGGGACGCCAGGAAGCGCCGGACGTCCGCGGCCTCCGCGCGCAGCGCCTCCGCCACCGCCGGCCCCCAGTCCGGCGGGTCGGTGAACGGCGCGAGCTCGACGCGGCTGGCGGGCATCGACCAGGTTCCCGCCGCCCGACCGTCGACGAGGATCACCGGGCGGAAGATGCCGTTGACGGTGACGGCCCGCCCGGCCGCGCCCAACCAGTCCCGCCGGTCCCAGCCGTGCAGCACCGGGTCGAACGGGCCGAGCAGGCGTGGCGCCGGCAGGCCCGGCGCCGGCCCGTCGCCTCGGGGCAGGTCGAGCCGGCCGTCCGCACGCGTCACCAGGTCGGCCACGGCGGCGAGACCGCGGCGGGCGTCCCGCAGCGGCAGGCCCGCCCAGCGGGACAGGTCGCGATCGTCGGCCGGGCCGTGCCCGGCGAGGTAGCGGCGGGCCAGCTCGGCGAGGGCGGCGTCCCGGTCGAACTCCCGCGGCGGCGCGCCGAGCCAGTCGCGGACCAGCACGTAGTTCTGCTCGGTGCCGACGACGGGGCCGCGCACCACGAGGCCCCGCGTCGCCGCGACGATGAGCAGGTAGATCATGGCCTGCCCGGCCGTCGGAACCCCGGCCGCCTCGACCCGTTTCCGAAGCTCGTCGCGTGACAGGGGGCCGTCGTCGGTCAGCGCGCGTTCGATCCGGGACACGCCCCGCTCCGCGGCGTCCGACGAGACGCCCTCCTGCGCCAGCCGGCGACGGATCTGCGCGGCCATGGTCGGCGCGGTCAGCTCCCGCAGCCACCAGTAGTCCTCGGCCCGGACGAGGTGCAGGGTGCCGCGGTTGAGCCAGGTCACGACGAGCGACCGGTCGTCGGTCAGGGCCCGGTGGACGTCGGCGGCGTGTAACCCACGGGTCCGGGACCGGATCGCCAGCCGCAGGCCGCGGGGATCCTGAGCCTGGACGGCGAGCAGGCGTCCGACGACGTCGACGGGGTCCCGCGCCGGCGTCCCCGCCAACCCCTGAGCAGCCAGCCGGGCCGCGGCGAGCTCGCCGCCGTCCGTGGTGTGTGCGCCGGTCATCCGTCCAGCCTGCCAGCCGGCCTGTCCGCCCGGCCGGTCAGTACCCGGTGGTGTTGACTGGTACGCATGCCACTCACCGGAGAGTACGAGCCAAGTCCCGCGCAGTGGGTCCGTGACCAGGTCGAGGAGATCGAGAGCTCCGGCGGTACCCGGGGCACCTCCTTGCAGGGCCTGCCCGTCATCGTCCTGACCACCCGCGGCGCGAAGTCCGGCAAGATCCGCAAGACGCCGCTGATGCGGGTCNAGCACGAGGGCGCCTATGCGGCGGTCGCCTCCCTCGGCGGCGCGCCCAAGCACCCCGTCTGGTACTTCAACATCCTCAGCGACCCNCACGTCGAGCTCCAGGACGGCCCGGTCCGGCGCGACTACGTCGCCCGCGAGGTCACGGGTGACGAGAAGGCGCAGTGGTGGGAGCGCGCCGTCGCCGCCTTCCCGAACTACGCCGAGTACCAGCGCAAGACCGAGCGCGAGATCCCGGTCTTCGTGCTGGAGCCCACCGCGGACTGACCCGCGCCCGCCGGCCGGCGCGCCCGCGGGCCACGGTAGCCGTCCGTCAGGCCAGCCGTCCGTCAGGCCATCCGTCCGTCAGGCCATCTGCCCGTCACGGCAGCCGTCCTCGTCGAGGCGCGTCCGGCCGGCGGAATCGACGGGACAGGCGCGTGCCCCTCCGCCCCAGCCCGCCCAGCCTGCTCGGCCTGCCAGTCGAGCGCCGCGGGGTCGGTTCCGGCGCCGTCGGCGGAAGCTGCGTCGGCGCGCCGAGCAGGTAGGACAACGACACCGCCGCGATGCTCTGCGCGGTCAGCATGGCCACCAGGATGATCACCTGGAAGCGGGCGGCGGCGGCCGGGGAGGCGCCGCCGAGCAGCGCGCCGACGAACGTCCCGGGCAGCGAGACGAGCCCGACGGTGCGGGTCTGGTCGAGCGGCGGGACGAGTGCCTCGGCGACGCTCTCGCGGGCGATGTCGGCGACGGCCCGCCGCGGCGTCGCGCCGAGCGCCAGCCACGCCTCCACCTCGTCACGGCGGCGGCGCAACCCGTCGGCGAGCCGGCGCCCGGTCAGCGTGCAGGCCGTCATCGTCCCGCCGACCACGCTGCCGGCAAGGGCGACGAGGTTGCGCACGGTCGCCTCCACCGCCCCGGCGGCGAAGACCAGTCCCAGGGCGACCGTCGCGCCCAGCAGGCAGGACACGCCGACCCGGCGGACGATCGCCGGGAAGCCGACCAGCCGGCGCGACGCGGTCCCCACCGCCGCCGCCAGCATGACGGCGAGCACGGCGGCCGCGGCCGCCGGCGCGGCGAACACCCCCCGCAACGCGAGGCCGATGAGCGCGAGCTGGGCCACCGCGCGGGCCGACGCGGTCAGCACGTCCCGGCGCCGCGGCACCCGCGCCCAGGTCAGGCAGGCGACCGCCGCGGCGAGCAGCAACGCGAGGCCCACGACGAGCCGCAGGTTCGCTCCGACATCCACGCCGCCCCGATTCCGGTCCTCGGCCGTCGCCCCCTGCCCAAACGGGACGCCGACGCTACCGCACCGGCCGACCCGCTTCCGCGCATCCAGCCGAACCGGGGCGGGGCCGCCTGCGCTTCCCGCGCCCTCGCACCCGGCCGCTACCGGTGCGGGTTCGCGGCCCTGGGTTGCGAGAGCGCGCCGAGCAGCTCGACCGTGCGGGCCCGCTCCGCTGCACCGGCGATCTGCAGGTTGGCCAGGAGGTGGGTCGCTCCAGCGGCGGCGAGCCGGCCGAGTTCCCGCTCGACCTGCCGTTCGTCGCCGATGATCGCCACCTCCGCCGCGGTGACGACCCCCTCCCGGTNCAGTACCGCCCGGTAGGAGGGGATGGAGTCGAACAGCNCCAGCGCCCCGGCCGCACGCTCGCGCACCTCGTCCGGATGGTCGGTGACACAGACGGGCAGGCCCACGGCGACCTCGGGAGCGGCCCGGCCCGCGGCGGCGTCGGTGATCGCCGGGACGATGTACTCGCCGACGGTCCGCGCCCCCGCCAGCCAGGTCACCGTGCCGTCCGCCACCTCGCCGGCGACGCGCAGCATGGCGGGGCCGAGCGCGGCGACCAGGACCGGCGGCGGCGCGGCCCCGGCCACCCGCGCGTCCACGCCGCCGGTGACCGCGGTGACGGTCTCGCCGCGGACGTCGGCGGCGCCCTCGCGCAGCAGCGGGAGCAGCGCCGCCAGGTACTCCCGCAGCCGCAGCGCCGGGCGGTCGAACGGCAGCCCGTAGCGCTGTTCCACGGACGCGCGGTGCCCGCTGCCGAGGCCGAGCCGCAGCCGCCCGCCGGTCGCCGCCTGCGTCGTCCGAGCCTGGCTGGACAATGCGATCGGATGCCGTCCAGGGATGATCGTCACCGCGGTGCCCAGCGCGGTCTCGGGGATCTCCCGGCCGAGCAGGGCGAGCGCGGTCAGCGCGTCGAGACCGTACCCCTGCCCCAGCCACAGCGACGCCAGGCCGGTGCCGGCCGCCCACCGGGCCCGCGCGACGAGGTCGTCGACGGCGTTGGGAACGTCGGGAGCGGGCGGTTCGAGAACGAGACCGATGGGGATCATGCCGGAAAGATAGTTCGATATTTCCGAACTATCAAACTGTCCGTCGTATGCTGGCGCCGTGCGACGCCTGCCCCACCCGGCCACCGCGGATCTCGACCTCGCGGTGATCCTGCACGCGCTCGGCGACCCGGTCCGGCTGGAGATCGTCCGACGCCTGCGCACCCAGTCCGACGTCACCTGCGCCCCGGCGGGCCTGGACATCCCGAAGTCGACGCTGTCGAACCACTGGCGGGTCCTGCGCGAGGCCGGCCTGACCTCGACGACCGTCGAGGGCCGGCAGCGGCGCATGCGGCTGCGCGCCGCCGACGTCGACGCCCGCTTCCCCGGCCTGCTCGACGCCCTCACCAACCAGGGCGCCAGCACCCACGCCACCCAGGGCACCCAGGGCACCCAGGGCACCCAGGGCACTCAGGGCACCACCATGACCGGTCAGGAAGCGGTCGAACGGATACTGGCCGGAGCCGGCGGCGGTCGCTGGGTCGAGCTCGCGGCACTGTTCGCCCGGGACGCGGTCGTGGAATTCCCCCTCGCCGATCCGGCCGGCCCGCTCCCGCGTCTGCTGCGCGGACGCGACGAGATCGCCGACCGGCTGCGGGATCTGCGCGAGGCGGGGTTGCGGGTGATCGCCGGCGACGCTCGGCTGCATGTCGCCGGAGAGGGGTCCGTCGTCACCGAATGCACGCTGCTGGGCCGTGTCCCGGACGGGTCGGCCTGGCCTGCCCTGCCGGCCGCGCTCGTCACCGATGTACGGGACGGGTTCATCGCCGCCATCCGCTGCTACGTCCTTGATCATCCCCGTCCGCCGGGTTGANCCGCTTCCCCGGATTTCACCTCTCACCGGACAGAAGGCACGATCACGGAACCCCGTGGCCACCGTTCACCCGGCTCAGGAAACGGCGGACGATGTCCCGGAACAGCGCGAGCTGGATGGCGGTATTTCCCGGCCGCGACAGCAGAGCCGCGATCGACCGATCCGCAGAGACAAAGCCGAGAGCGCCCGGTCAATCCACCTCCGACGCGCGCCGACATCCGGGGTGTGACGGTTGTGACACGATGTGATGTCGGTAGCGGACGGTATTCCCGTCATCCGTGCGGTCATGCACCACCGGGGCCAGGGGCCAGGGGCAAGGGCCGGGGCCGGGGGCGGGGGCGACGGGCTCGGCGCGGTTCCGCGGAACCGCGGTTCCGCGGAACCGCACGATCGCCGGGCTGAGCCGGGCCGGGCCCGGCGCGGCATGGCATGGCGCCACGCACGATGTTCCGCCCGACGGGTTCGACGGCAATCTTCTACCATCCGTCGTAGACAGGCGCGCGGACGATCGTGCGGCAGGACGCGCGGCAAGCTCGGAAGGGGCGGACGGATGCGGGTGGACGGCGGGCCGGGGCACGGCCGATGATCGACGGACTGGCGGCCGCATCCATCGCCTGCGCGCTCGTGGCCGGGGTGGCCTGCCTGCTGCAGACCTGGCGCGACCGGGCCGTCGGGGTGGGGCTGCTGGCCGCGGCCGGGGTGGTCGAGGCCGTCCTGATCGCCCAGGTGATCGCCGCGATCGTCGTCGTGGCGGGGGGTTCGCACGCCGACCAGCCGGTGAACTTCGTGCTGTACCTGATCGCCTCGGTCGTCGCGCTGCCCGTGGGCGTGTGGTGGTCCCTGGGCGATCGGTCCCGGTGGGGCAGCGGGGTGCTGGGCATCGCGTGCCTCGCCGTCGCCATCATCGTCGTCCGGCTCGGTCAGGTCTGGGAGAGCACGGGTGGAGGCACAGGTGGATGAGACAAGGCCGGCGGGCCCGGCAGAGCGTGGCCGCGGCGGCTCGCGGACGGCGGGCGGGCCGGGGCGGATCCTCGTCACGGTCTACGCGATCTTCGCGGTGGCCGCCTGCTCCCGGTCGGCGGTCCAGATCTCCACCGAGTTCGACCACGCCCGGCTGGCCTACCTGCTCTCGGCGTTCGCAGCCGTGGTCTACGTCGTCGCGACGGTGGCGCTGGCCCGCCCCGGCGCGTCCTGGCATCGGGTCGCCGTCGCCGCCTGCGCGACCGAGCTGGCCGGCGTGCTCGCCGTGGGCACCGCGAGCGTCGTGGACTCGGCGGCCTTCCCCGACCAGGCGGTCTGGTCGAACTACGGCAGCGGCTACCTGTTCATCCCGGTCATCCTGCCCGTTCTCGGCCTGACCTGGCTGCGCGGATCCGCGTCGCGGGCGCGGGCCGCGGGTCGACCGGCGCAGGAGTCGGCCAACCCCTGAGCCGACGTCCGGCGGGATCGCCGTTCCCCCGGGCCGGCCATCTCGTAGGTTCGCGGTATGCACACCCTCACCCGGGACGAGGCCGTGACGCGCGCGAACCTGCTGCGCGTCGACGGCTACGACATCGAGCTGGACCTGACGGCGGCCCGCACGTCGACGGAGTTCGGCTCGACGACCAGGGTGCGCTTCAGCCTGCGCGAACCAGCGGCGACCCCGGCTCCGACCCCGACCCCGACCTCGACCTCGACCTCGACTTCGAGCGACGGCAGCCCGGCGACGTTCGCCGAGGTCAAGCCGGTGACCGCGCATCTGCTGCGGCTCAACGACCGAGTCCTGGACCCGGCGACGCTCGACGGCAACCGGCTCCCGCTCACCGACCTCGCCGGGTCGAACGAGCTCACGGTGACGGCGACGATGCGCTACTCGAACACGGGCGAGGGCCTGCACCGGTTCACCGATCCCGAGGACGGCGAGGTGTACCTGTACGCCCAGACGTTCCTCGACGACGCCCAGCGGATGTTCGCCTGCTTCGACCAGCCCGACCTCAAGGCACCGGTCCGGCTGACCGTCCTGGCACCCCCCGACTGGGTGGTGCGGGCCAACGGGGCGGGCCGGCAGACCGCCGCGGGCCGCTGGGAGTTCACCGAGACCCCGCCGCTGGCCACCTACTTCGTGACGGTGGTCGCCGGGCCGTACCACCTCGTCGAGGACGATCACGACGGCATCCCGCTCGGGCTGGTCTGCCGCCGCTCGCTCGCGCCCTACCTGGACGCCGACGCCGCGGAGATCTTCGACGTCACCCGGGCGTGCCTCGACCGCTACCACGAGCTGTTCGCCGACCGCTACCCGTTCGGCACCTATGACCAGGCGTTCGTGCCGGAGTTCAACGCCGGCGCGATGGAGAACCCGGGCTGCGTGACGTTNCGCGACGAGTTCGTCTACCGCTCGGCGGTGACCGACACCGAGCGCGAGCTGCGCGCCGTCGTGATCGCCCACGAGATGGCGCACATGTGGTTCGGCGACCTGGTCACCATGCGCTGGTGGGACGACCTGTGGCTGAACGAGTCGTTCGCCGAGTACATGGGCTACCGGGTGACCNCCGAGGCGACCCGGTTCACCGAGGCGTGGACCAGCTTCGCCGTCGGCCNCAAGGGCTGGGGCTACGCCGCCGACCAGCGGCCCTCGACGCATCCCGTCGCGCCGGNGGACGTCGACGACACCGCGCTCGCGCTGCTGAACTTCGACGGGATCTCCTACGCCAAGGGTGCCTCCGTGCTGCGCCAGCTCGTCGCCTGGGTGGGCGACGAGGCGTTCCTGACGGGGCTGCGCGCCTACTTCACCCGCAACGCCTACGGCAACGCGACCCTGGCCGACCTGCTGGCCGCGCTGACCGAGGCGAGCGGGCGCGACCTCACCGGCTGGGCGGAGCTGTGGCTGCGCCGCGAGCAGGTCAACACCCTGCGCCCGCAGGTCACCGTCGACGCCCAGGACCGCTACGAGCAGGTCACCGTCGTCCAGACGGCGCCGGCGGCGTACCCGACGCTGCGCCCGCACCGCCTCGGCATCGGCATCTACGGCCCCGCGGACGGTCACGCGGACGGCGCCGACGCCGCGCCGATCGAGCTGCTGCGCCGGGTCGAGGTCGACATCGACCCGGCCGCGGCGGACGGGCGCACCGCGGTCGCCGCGCTGACCGGCACCGCGGCCGGCCGGCTGCTGCTGGTCAACGACGGCGACCTGACCTACGCGAAGGTGCGGTTCACGCCCGCGGACCTGGCGGCCCTGCCGGCCGCGCTGCCCCGGGTGGCCGATCCGCTGGCCCGCGCGGTGATCTGGGCGGCGGCAGCCGACGCGACCCGCGATGCGCAGTGGCCCGCGGCCGACTACCTGGCGCTCGCCGCCTCCGCCCTGCCGTCGGAGACCCAGCTCGCCGTCTTCGAGGACGCCCTGCGCTTCGCCCGCGCCACCGCGCTCACCCGCTACCTCGCCCCGTCGGCCCGGCCGGGCGCGGGCGCGCGGCTGCACGCCGCCTGCCTGCGGGCGCTGGCGGACGCCGCCCCGGGCAGCGGCCGCCAGCTCTCGGCCGCACGCGGCGTCATCGGATGCAGCGGACCGGACGAGGTTGACGCCCTCGCCGCCTGGCTCGCCGGGGTCGACGTGCCCGCCGGGCTGCTCATCGACCCCGAGCTGCGCTGGACGCTGCTGCACCGCCTGGTCGTGCTCGGCCGCGCCGGCGAGGCCGAGATCGCCGCGGAGGGCCGGCGCGACCGCAGCGCCCGCGCCGCCGAACACGCGGCTCGGGCCCGCGCGGCCATCGCGGACGCCGCGGCCAAGGCGCGCGCCTGGGAGATGATCGTGGCTGACGACAGCGTGTCCGCGCGGCTGATCGGGGCGACCGCCGAGGGCTTCTGGCAGCCCGAGCAGGACGACCTCACCGCCGCGTACGTCTCCCGCTACTTCGAGCAGATGCCCGCGATGAGCGCGCGGCGCACCCCGCACGCCGCCCGCCAGATCGCCACCTTCGCCTACCCGCAGTACGCGGTGTCCGCCGGGACGCTGCGGGACGCCGACGCCCTGCTCGACCGGGGCGGCCTCGACCCGGTGCTGCGCCGGGTCGTCGTCGACGCGACCGACGAGCTCCGCCGCGCCGTCCGCGCCCGCACCTGACCCGACCGGCACGACAAGNGGACCCGAATGGTCCGCAAAGAATTTGTCATCCCGCCGACGTTTGCCTGCGCGAACCGAGTCCTTCGGGCATAGTTGCCGCAGAAACAATGGTCGGCGGGATGGGGGCGGCATGGCAGTCGGCGCACAGGCGCCCAACAGGTCGACCGGTCGGGGCGTGCCGGTGGCCGGCGTTCTTCTGCTCGGCGCCGCCGTCGCCGTGTCGATGGGCGTGTATGCGAAAGTTCACGACCCGGCCGGCCGGCCCGTGTTCACTCTCGGCTTTTCCGGAATGCTGCCGATGAAAGCCTGGCTGACGACGGCGGCCACCCTTCTCCTGATCGTCCAGCTCATCACGGCACTGTGGATGTGGGGCCGGCTGCCCGCCGCGGGTCCGGCCCCCTCCTGGGCCGCTCCGCTGCATCGATGGAGCGGCACGGCCGCCTTCGTCCTTACTCTGCCGGTCGCCTTCCACTGCATCTGGGCGCTCGGTTTCACCGACACCGACGCCCGCGTTCTGGTGCACAGCGTGGTCGGCTGCCTCTTCTACGGCGCCTATGCGGCGAAAATGCTCGGCCTGCGGGTGCGCGGCCTGCCCGGGTGGGCGCTGCCGGTGCTCGGTTCCACGGTGTTGGCGTCACTTGTCGTGCTGTGGTTGAGCGCCTCACTGTGGTTCTTCACCCAGTCCGGAATTCCCCATGTCTGAGCCGACGCTCCCGGGCCCGACTTCAAGGAAGAAAAGATGACCCAGGAAGCGCCGAGCCGGNGGACCGTGGTTCCGGGAATCGCCGTGACCGTCGCCGCCGGGGCGGTCGGCTACGTCGTGGCAGACAGCAGTGACGCGGCGAAGTCCTCGTCCGGCCGGTCCGGCGACCACGGCCGGACGCCGGCCGCCGCCGGCAGCTCCGGCGGCTCGGGGAGCGCCGACGACGCCGACGGCAAGGGCGCGGGCTCGGGCGGTTCGGGCTCGGGCGGTTCGGGCGGCAAGGCGGCGCTGGCCCGGGTCGGCGACGTGCCGGCGGACGGCGGACTCATCCTCGACGACGCCGGCATCGTCCTGACCAGGGACGCCGCCGGCGCGGTCCAGGGCTTCTCGAACGTCTGCACCCACCAGGGCTGCACGGTGAACGCGGTGTCGAAGGGCCGGATCCGCTGCCCCTGCCACGGCAGCGCGTTCGACACCCGCACCGGCCAACCCGTCGCCGGCCCGGCCAAGGCGCCCCTGCCCGGCGTAGCGGTGACCGTCCGCGGCGACGAGGTCTTCCCCGCCTGACCGCCCCCGTCGGCAACCCGCCCCGCCACCGGGCGGCCCGTTTCGAGAGGACAAGCAGTGGACCCGACAGGGCTGCGGATCGTCACCCCGGCCGGCGAAACCGTCCTACCGCCCGACCGCGCGCACGTCGTCGGCCGCGGCCGCGACTGCGACGTCGTCCTCGCCGACGGCCGCGTCTCCCGCCGCCACCTGCGGCTCGAACCCGGCGCCGACGGCTGGCTCGCCCGCGATATCAGCTCCAACGGCATCTGGGTCGACGGCAGCCGCAGGGTCAGCGTCCCCCTCGTCGGCGGCGAGATTCGAGTACACCTCGGCGCCGCCAACGGCCCGCTCGTCGTCCTGATCCCCCCNCCCCCGGCACCCCGGCCGCCCGTCCCACCCGCCGACCCAGACCTCGCCGACCAGGAAACGATCCTCGCCGGCCAGGCCACCCCCCCACCGCCATCCGCGATCCTCCCCCGCCCCGCAGCCCCGCCGCCGGGGGCGCCGGCAGCAGGCCGTCCCCCCGCGCCGCCCGGCCAGGCACTCACGCCCCAACACTCGGTGCCTGCCCAGCCTGGACCGCCGGCCGGGGCTGCTGGGAGGTCCGGACCGCGACCACTCGCGCGCTGGCTGCACGCGCTACCGACCCTCGTCTGGCTCGGGGCGGTCGGTTTTGCCCTCGGAGCACTGCTCGCGCTTACCTGAAAGTGAGATTCCTCCAGCCCGGCCAGCGAGATTGCGATCCCTCCTGGAATGATCAGCGACCCCGGCGCGGTGTCGTCTCCGCCGCGTGACGATTTGTTGCGATCCCTCCAGGGATGATCAGCGACTCGCGCGGGTCGGGCCCGGCGCCGTTCGCCGGCGTTGCGATCGCTCCAGGGATGATCAGCGACCTGCTCGACGTCGGGCTGGTCAACATGCTCGCGATGTTGCAATCCCTCCAGGGATGATCAGCGACCCGCCGGTAGGTCAAGAATAGGCGGAAATAGCGTTGCGATCCCTCCAGGGATGATCAGCGACGCGC